>JAKZVY010000087.1:0-3874 GCA_047515825.1 Dehalococcoidia bacterium | reverse complement strand
GCGCTGGGCGTCGAAGTGGAGCCGATCAACGGCATACCCGCTCAGCAGTACCTGGACGCGACCGAGGACGCGACAGCGCTTGAAGACCTCAAGGCGCAGCTCGCCCAGGGCGCGAGAGAGTTGGGTGCGGGCCGGCCTTCGATGCTTCAGGACGTGATGAAGGGCCGACGGACTGAGATCGAATACTTGGACGGCTACGTCGCGAGCCGGGGCAGAGAGATCGGAGTGCCCACTCCCGCCTGCGACCGCATAACCGACCTGCTGAAGCGGGTCGAACGCGGCGAGCTGAAGTCCGAGGCCGACAACATACAGCTTATGAGTGACTTTATGTGACGGCCAGTATGAAGACATCGACGCCGTGACTGATCGCCTCTGTTATAATCCAGCCAGCTTGCGGAGAAGGATCAGGATATGCCGCTCGAAGGTCTGCTGGAACTAGTGGAAACGCTCAGAGCGCGTATAGACGCACACGGCGCCGCGCTCAGGGGGAGTGAGGCACTGACCCGCTACGCCCTGATCGACCCACTTCTGAGGGAGCTAGGCTGGGACACATCGAACCCTGACATGGTGGTGCCTGAGTACAACTCGGGTAACGGGAGAGCAGACTACGCGCTTTTCATCAATGGCAGCCCTGCAATGATGGTGGAAGCCAAGAAGCTTAGTACGCCTCTGCGAGATCAAGTCCTCGCTCAGGGAATCAACTATTGCCTTATGGAAGGCACCGACTATTTCTCGGTAACCGATGGCCAGCGCTGGGAGATCTACGAAACACACAGGCCCGTGCCCATAGACGAGAAGCGGATAGTTTCATGGGACTTGCAAGGATCATCCCCGGCGGAGATTTGCTTGAAGGCCTTGGCACTGTGGAAACCGAGCGTCCAGTCCGGGTATGTCGCCACTGGGCAAGCTCCGGTGGTACTCTCTCCTTCAGTTGAGATGGGCACTGTCCCAGCACCCGTCACCGTCGCCGAGACGACTCAACCCGTGCCACCTCCTACGCAAATGTCCGACGAGCCAGGGTGGACACGATTGTCAGACCTCTCTTGGGTCAAGGGTCATCCGAGGCCTACTGAGATCAGGTTCCCAGACAACAGCCAAGCTAAGCTCACATTATGGTATCTTCTCCCAGCAGAAACTACTCGCTGGCTTGCCAATAACGGTATGTTAGACACTCCCATTCCTGCAAGTAAGTCAGGCAATCTCATGGTGAGTACTGAGCCGTTTCACCCGAACGGAAGTCCGATTACAAATCCACTTGCAGTCAATGGGTGGTTCATATCCAAACATGGCAGTGGCAGGACTATGATCCGGAGAACTAAACGCATCATCGAACATGTCGGCCAAGATCCTGCGCAGTTCAAGGTCCGGTTCTCCTGATACAATGAAGTCCGCAGCATCAACTCCCCACGAGAGAGTCGACATGCTTGACATAAAGACAGATCTAAAGCGTTTCCACGAAGATGGGCAATTCTTCGACACTCATTACAATGAGCTGCTGGAGAAATACCCTGAACACTGGATAGCTGTGTTCCACAAAGAGGTTGTGGGAACAGATACCGACTTCTACCGTCTACTGGACAGCCTGAAATCTCGGGGATTTCCGCTAAGCAGAATGATTATCAAGCAGGTCACCGTCAAACAGGTAAAGTGGTTCCTTCCCGTTCGATGATTAGAGGCTATTTTCTCCCAACTGGTTCAGAAGCGTCCCCACCCTATGTAGATGGGCTGATCGACATTCCTGAAATAGGCGTGGTCGGATTAGAAGCACGATTCCTGATAGATACCGGGGCGGATCGCTCACTACTTGGCGACGACGACGCAGGCCGCATGCTCAGGGATTATGAGGTTGATCTGGGAAGACTGGAAGACGGTATTCCGTCTCAGGGAATAGGCGGTGTGGTGGCGACCCGTGAAGTTCAAGCCACTTTGGGATTGGGAGATTTCTCGACAAGTATTAGGCTCGATGTCCTGGAACCTAAGTCTGGACAACCTCCCAGCGTTCCTTCTCTACTCGGTCGGGACATACTCTCGCACTTCGCGCTTTTTATGGAAGGGCGGACGAATCGAGTACTACTTCTCGAACCACAAGAAGTGGAAAGACTCGAACTCGAGTAACCCCCTCAAAACAGGTCCGCCGCATCGCGCTCCGCCTGCGCCCTGAGCTCGTGCTCGTCGCGCCATCCGAAAGAAGCGTAAGACTCCGCTGAGCCGTACTCGCGAGTCTGGACCACCACCGGCATCGGCAGCGCGTGACCGAACGCCAGCGCCTGCTGTCTCGACTCCAGCCGCGACAGCACAGACCGCAGCTTCCGACTGCCCGACACGCCCGACAACACCGCGTCCACATCGCGCTCACTGTCCAGCAGGCACGTCAGCTTGGTTCCTATCTGGCTCATGATCTCGTCGTCTATGCCCGACGGACGCTGGTCCACCACCAGCAGCGTGACGTTGTACTTGCGCATCTCGCGGGCGATTGTGCCGAAAATCGTCTGGTCAGCTATCCCCGGATTCAGGAACTTGTGCGCCTCCTCGATCGTGATAACCAGGGGCCTCGGCGTCTGCGCTCCGTCCCCTCCCGCCGCCTCGTCGGTCAGCTGCTGATACCGCGCATAGATGCGCCGAGTCAGCAGGTTGGCCACCAGGATGTACGCCGCTAGATTGCTTCCGTAGCGCCCGAACTCCAGGACCACGTGCATCCCCTGATTCTGAACATAGTCCAGGATGCGGTTGACTGAGTTATGTCCCCTCTCTGCGTCGATGAACGGGAGGCGCATCAGCCGACTGAGCCGGTTTTGCAGAGTGGAAAGCGCGACCTGGTTCACGTTCAGCCGCGACGCAAGCTCGCGCATCTCCTCTCCGCCCGATACTTCCAGGAAAGACTTCAGCCAGATTCTAGACCCGAACTCACGCTGAAGTGAGTATGCCGCGTCCGCCGCCACATCTGACAGGTTCAACGACTCTCGCAGCATCTGCACGTCCTCTGGCTCGATCTCCTCCAGTCCGATGCGCACCACGTAGTCCGGGTTGATACCGCGCGTCCGCGAGCTCTGCTCGTCGAGGCTGAAGACCGCCACCTTCGATGGGAATAGCTGTTTCAAGCCCTTGACCGTGCTGGTTGCCCCCTCCGACGTTCCCTGCCAGCCGTACTCGTTGTGCATATCGAATACCAGGTTGCTGGCGGCGTCTTTTTGAAGAATGCCCGCCAGAAGCAGCCTAGTCAGGAAGGTCTTGCCCGTGCCGCTCTTGCCGAAAACGCCGTTGGAGCGCTTCACCATCTCCTCGATGTTCAGGAACAGCCGCGTTTCCATGTCCAGCGGGCTGCCGATCCAGAAGTGCCCGTCGTCCTCATCGCCGAACACGGTGCGGATGTCGGATTCGGTCGCCGTACCCACGCGCGAGAAGTGGGGAGGGACTGTCCTCGCAGGCTGCGGACCATCGAGTCCGGCTATCGAGTCTATTCCGCCGATGGTCAGCATCGGCTCCACGGTGATCGTACCGTAGGCCGCCGTGCCGGAGACGACCTGTGCGATAAACGGGTCGGACACGTCCGGTGGCTGGGCCGGCATCGCCGGGTCCATCGAGGCGAGCGCGGCATCGGTCACCACGCCGAAGAAGCGCATGTGCTGTCCCTGGATGTTGACGAAGGTGCCGACCTTTATCTCCTCGATCGATCTGTCGGCGTCGAGACGGACGACCATACCATCGGTCAGAGAGCCGGAAACGACCATCCCCAGTGCTTGGGCCCCGGTCATGTCGACGTAAGCCCGGCCTGGCGGCAAAGCGCCGCTCCGGTTGTCTCCGTTGGTCATCATGCCGGAGACCCCGTATGGCTTGGCGCGATTCTGCGCAGTATGCCGTTGAGTCGCTGGAGCTC
>JAKZVY010000086.1:0-3104 GCA_047515825.1 Dehalococcoidia bacterium | reverse complement strand
GGGGCGAAAACGGTTTCCCACCACACGGAACTTACCGGCTATGGGAATGATGCCTTTGTACTACATCGGGCGCGCCCTGTCAAGTTGGTGTTGCGCGGCTTAGGAGTGGAAACTGAGCGTTTCGCTTACTCGCGCGGGAATTCATACTTGGGCATATTGGACTTCCGTTTTCGTGTCGGAGTACGGGACAGGCTTTCGCGGGTGAGGCGGGGTTAGGCAGATTGAGTGTTGCACTTGACCGCACGGAATACACAGAGTAATAGCGAGGGGATATGCACTTGAGTTAGGGGTTGTCCCGCTTGAGGCCGCCACGGTGAGCTTTCCCCAAAAGGGTAGAGTCCGCACGCGGCTACACAAAGGTCAGGATGCGGGCGGCGTTGTGCGTGGTGAGGGCCTGCACCTGGGCGCCGGTGAAGCCGCGTGTGCGCAGCCTGGGGACGATGTTCTCGAAGATGTGGCCGTAGCCGTGTCCGCCGTACCTGGCGAGCCTGTGCCGTGTGCAGATGTCGTGGGCGAGGACGATGCGGTCGGCGCAGCCGAGCTCGTTGACAGCGCGCCCGATCATGTCCATACGCTGTGCGTCTGAGGGCATGTCGAAGTCGGCCAGCTGGTAGTGGCTCAACTCGTTGCCGAAGAGGTCCCACTCCAGGAAGCATCCGGTGGCTGCGAGAGCGGCGAGTGTCTCGAACTTGGCGATGGTGCGGTCGAGGTGTCCCATGATGACGCGGCTGACGTCGGCGCCGGCGTTGGCGAGTATCTCGATTATCTCCAGCGGGGCCGAATCGTGTCGTCCGGGGTGAATCAGGATGGCGGCGCCGGTCTCTTGCTGGGCGACAGCCGAGGCCCTGAGCGACTTTCGCTCGTTGTCGGTCAGGGGCCAGGTGCAGCCGACCTCTCCGATAATGCCGGCGCGTATGCCGGTGCCGTCCACACCTTCTTGTATGTCCTCGATTATCTTTCGGGCGATGTCTTCCTCTGAGCGGAGGTGCATGTCGTCGGGATGGACGGCGTCCACGTAGAACCCGGCGCCCATGACGACGTGTACGCCGGAGCCCTCGGAAATTCGGGCGAGTCCGAGAGGGTCGCGACCGATGCCGATAGTGGTCACCTCGGCGATAGCGCCCCCGCCCGCCTGCTTGAACAGCCTCGCCTCGTCGATCGCGACGTCCACATCGTCCAGGAGCAGGTTGAAGTAGTTGGAGTAGTGGTTGTAGTGTATCCAGCCGCGGTTTTGGAGCGTGATCTCCTGGTGAGCCATGTCTTCCAGAGGCGCGACGAACGGTTCGCGGTACATGACCCTGAAGTCGATGAGCAGGTGCTCGTGAGTGGTGGTCGGTCCAAGGTCGGAGGGTTCAATTGGACCGAGGACGGTCTGGACTTTGCCTGCGATTTTGCTGCGGGTCATGTTAGATCACCTCACGATCAGTCAACTCGTCGGAATGGAGGGTACACAATAGCGAATAGGGTCGTGAGAATCACGAGCAGTACGCCGCTTACCAGCAGGGCGTCGGGTGTGCCGGTGCGCTCGGCGAGTGCGCCGAACGGGAGGGCGCTGAGCGGCATGGCGCCGAATGTCATCATGGCGATGCTCATCATGCGGCCGCGCATCTGAGGGACGGACAGCACCTGTGTCATCGTCATGGTCATTGACATCGATGTGGCGCTTATCGCGCCGATCGCCACAAGAAACGGGACCGCAGCGAGGTAGCTGCCGACTTGGGAGAACAGGGCCAGCACGACACCCCAAGCGATAGCCCCTGCTATGAGCAGCAGCCCGCGCCGCCTCACGTTGGATACCGAGGCCAGTCCGAGCGTCCCGATCAAGGAGCCGATTCCCATGATGGCCATGAGGATGCCGAGTCCGTCCGACTGTACGTCGAGCGCCTCGCGTGCCCATGCGGGCATGAGCGCCCAGTATGAGAATCCGAACAGGGTTGTGATGAGCATTATGAAAACGAGTCCGAGGCGTCCGGGGTCGGCCGCGGCGTAGGCCAAGCCCTCCCTGATGTCTCCGACGACGCCGTTCCGGGAGGTGGACACCGGGCTGTCGCCGGCGTTCACCATCAGGGTGAATATCACAGAGAGTACGTAAATCGCGCCGACAATGAAGAAGACGCCCGCGGTATCGACCACGAGGATCAGGAACCCGGCGGCCGCGGGTCCGGCGATGCCGGTCAGGTTCATGGTCGATGTGTTCAGGCTGATGGCGTTCAGCAGGTTCTTTTCAGGAACTATCTCAGACAGCATGGCCTGCCTACTGGGCATGTTGAAGGCCATGAGTGATCCGTTGACGAGTCCGATGACAAATATATGCCAGAACTCGACCATATCGGTCATGTCCAGCACTCCGAGAATGACGGTCATCACGGCGTTGCCCGCCTGTGAGGCTATGACCAGGTGCTTTCGGGCAAGGCGGTCCGCCAGCGCTCCGCCGACGAGAGATACGACGGTCATGGGCAGGGAGAAGCTGATCATCACCATGGCGAGCGCGAGGGGAGAGTCGTCCTGGAGTCGCAGCACCAGCCATCCCCTGGTGATCATCTGCATACTCATGGCGACGAAGGAGGTGAAAGAACCGGCAAGCATCCAGCGGAAGTCGCGATAGCTCAGGGATGCCAGTATCGGAAACCGGGAGGACGCAGGGAGAGACGGAGTTTCGTCGGCAGTCTCGGTCGGCGCAGGCTCATGGGGAGTGAGTGTCCGCTGGTCCAATATGCGCCTCTTCGGCAGCGCCGGATAGCGCCAGTGTGCCATCTTCGGTCAGGGTACGGGTGTGAGCGGTCTGGTGATAGTAGCCCTTGGGCGCTGTTGGATGCGAACTTTTCTGGAGAGGGGCCTTCGACTGCGCTCACTCAGGTATAGTGGTATGGTTCTGAACCGGAAAGTCGATGAGTCTCCTCAAGCACACGTACCGTATTTATATGGCTGAACTGGCAAATATCTCAATACTCATTAGGGAGATTCTTGGGAATTACTGACAAAGGTTGACACCGCCAACCCCGTCCGAATTCTCGCGTCTCTTGGACGCGGGCGGCGTATTCCCAGCCGCCAGTCCTCGCTGTAGTATCACCCGCGCGGCATTGATGTCCGCATCGAGGTGAAGA
>JAKZVY010000085.1:0-2939 GCA_047515825.1 Dehalococcoidia bacterium | reverse complement strand
CCCTGGTCTGCGTGGTAGTCAACCACATCGAACAGGCGATTGTCCCGCCTCGTCTCAATCTGCCAATCCGAAATGCCAGATGGCATAATCCAGCGGCCTATATTGCACCAGCTCCAGTGTGTGGTCGAGCCTCGTGAGCAGGAGACGGCGTCGAAGCTCCCTCGCGACGAACAGCTGTGTGTGATTCTCAGCGGAGCGAGCAGTGGGCGCCCGTCGGGCTGGTCGGGCAGCCCTCGACGGGTTCGGTGCCTGGCAACTGGCCGGCGTCAATTATTCCTGCCGGTCCCGGTCCGTCGCTCCCCGGCAGGATCGTCTGGAACTGACGGTGTGGCCTCCCCGGGCCCTGGCTCTGATTCCCCGATGCCGTCACCTTCATTGATTGGTTACCGTGGAGGCACCCGACAGGCACCGACGGCGTGACCAGCTTCAGCCTGCACCCCCCAGGGTGGGGCGTGTCACGTCACTGCGGGGAGCCAACTGCTGAACCCGGGGCCGGCCGGCAATTCCTGTCAGGAGGTTCGCATAGGGCGCGAACGCCGTCCGGCAGTCCATACCCCTGTGCAGCAACGTGAGTGTGGACGGAGGCGCGTGCTGCTCTTCCGATGAGCGAATCCCACTGTCGCGTCTACAACCCCAGTACGTCCGCGGCGGACTTCAAAGCTGTGAGGAGCACCAGCTCCGCGAGCTGACGGGATGCCGCGGTCGGTGGATTCACCCAGACGATCCCTGCAGGGATCGCAGGGAATGGTTACTCCTGGAAAAGCTCCGCCAGGCTGACGCTGAAGCCCTCGATGATCTCGGATTCAGCCGCATCGCCCTCTGCGCAGGTCTGTTCGATCTCCAGGACGCCGTCCCTGAGTTGCAGCACCCATACGAGCCTGTTGGTGGGATCGACTATCCAGTACTCCCTGACACCGTGGGTTGCGTACAGGTCACGCTTCTCCCTCCAGTCCCGTCTTGCCGACGAGGGCGACAGCACCTCGACGACCAGGTCAGGCGCTCCCTGGATGTTGGCGGGTGTGCTGATATGCTCCCGTTCCCTGGAGATGAACATCACGTCGGGCTGGACGACGTCAGTGTCCGTTAGCAGCACGTCGAAGGGAGCGCTGTACACCCAGCCCAGGTTGTTCTCCTTGACGAAGGCGTGCATCTGAAAGCCCAGCTCCATGACGACCGTCTGGTGATCTCTATTCGGTGAAGCAACCAAAATCAGCTCTCCGTCAAGAAGCTCGTAGCGCTCATCGCCCTCGAGGTTGGCGTAGTCCTGGTAGGTCAGGCTGGATGTCGTGACCATGTTCGTCCTCCGGGTCTGGTGTCTGGATTATAACAGCAGTCCTGTGGGCGGACGTCCCAGCCCTGATCTGCGGATGTGACGTCCGTCACTGTCGAGAACTCGAAGCCGGATACGCCACATCCACACCGCTTGTCCGGTCTCAAACTGAAGAGACATTCCATGCCCGTGGATTCTGCCATGGTCGCCCGACATGTTTCAGGACGTCAGTGCAGACTCGGAGCCGTGTTGACGGCACTGACCGTCCGGGAGGCGCGATGATACGATACGTTGCATCTATCGTAGAGGTCTCAGGAGGGCCAGGTTGCCGAGATTCGAGTTTCTGTCCGTCAGGGATGCGCACCTGGAGCTGTCACTGAAGGGAAGCCGCGGGGCGATCCTGCGGGAGTACATGGGATACATTGAGCAGCTCGACCCTGAGCATGCCGGTAAGCTGATGGCCGTGGAGGGCGAGTCGACCGCCGCGATCCGCCGTCGTCTGGGAGCGGCAGCGCGGCTGCTGGGGAGGAGCCTGGAGGTGACCAGGGACGGCCGGGTGGTCTACTTCTGGGAAGGTGAGGAGGCCCGGCCGCGTCGCCGCGGCAGACCGCCCCGCGGTGAGAGGTCCGGGTGATGCGCACGTCCAGGTCCGGCGATCAGATGGGTGAGAGGGCCCGGGGTGGTCACGCCGCCAAGTCTATTTTTGCGAATCCTCTTGCGAATCGGCTGCGGGGTATGGACTCATAAGCAGCCCATGCGTTCAGACCTTGAGAATCGTCCTAGCTACGGGACGTCATCTGATCGGACTGAAACCAACTGAATCTGAGGCACAACAGCTATGGAAAGAAAGGACAGGCTTTGGTTCGCACTAGATGCGTTATGTCGAGTAGAAGACCACCCCATGCTGTGGAGCTGGGCGATGGTACACTCAAGTTGCCAACGTGGAGAGGATGCGTGGGGTGATGGGTCCGTAGCTCAGTGGACAGAGCACCGGTCTTCGGAACCGGGTGTCGCGGGTTCGAGTCCCGCCGGGCCCACCAAACTGGACAGAACAAGAACCTTCACGCTCAGGTGCATCCTGGACCTGTAGGGTCATAGCTTTGACGAGTACTCCCTCGATTGGTTTGGACCGGCAGACATGAACGGAGCAGGCACAGAATAGATATGTACTCCTCCGAAGAATCTCCGATTCGGGAACTGCGCCGGCGGCTGGGAGTAGGTGGAGACACCATGTCCAGCATGGCATGGTTATCCACCGACGGCGGGATACCGATAGAGCAGACACAGATGGTGCCGGACGGCCTGGAATGGCTGGAAGACGTCTCCCACGGTCGGTGGATTGAAGCTTAAGCTTAAGGGCTCTGACAGTGAGAATCTGGAAGTCTCTGAGGAAGTGGTTAGCGCCGCTAGCGGTTCGGACGTCCCCTACGAAGGGGACACCGACCCTACCGCTATCCTAGAGACCAGGCTAAGGGACCTGGAAGCAGAGGTGGCAGACCTCACGGCGGCGGCTGATGCCGACGTTGTGGCCTACCTGGGTATGGACATCCTCACCAAGTACCGTCTGAGGAATGAGGACCGGGAACGGTACGACGACCTGATGCACCGTGCAGGGCCCATCATGGCAGTACGTGGGAAGCTCGGCGACGCCAAGACCGCAGCCATGAAT
>JAKZVY010000084.1:0-5248 GCA_047515825.1 Dehalococcoidia bacterium | reverse complement strand
CGTTTCCCCTGTGCTGGTAAGGCGCACGTCGCGCAACACAGCAAGTAGGCGGTTGCCGATTCCCTTCGACCTCCACCCCATCCTCGATAAGATCGGTTTTGAGTTCATCGACGACATAATCTGGCGTAAGCCCGAAGGTGCTGGTTGGCACCTTGGCAGGGGGCGGAGGTTTGCGGCTGACCGGCAGCCCTTACAGTACAAACCTGTGACCGTAACTGAGTACGTACTAGTGTATCGAAAGAAGACCACGCGGCTGATCGATTGGAATCTACGTAATCGCCCAGACCCGGAAGCAGTTGCGCGGTCCAAGATTTTGGGGGAGTATCACCGGACGAATGTCTGGGAAATAACACCGTCCAGTCACAGATCTCATCCTGCGGTTTTCCCGGACGAGTTGGTAGGGAGCGTCCTGCGTTACTACTCCTTCGAAGGTGATAGCGTGCTCGATCCATTTGCTGGAACTGGCACAGTCGGGCAGGTCGCGGTTCCCATGAACCGCAGGTTCATCCTGATCGAAAAACGTCTCGACTACTTTGAGATTATGCGCAGGGAGTTGCAGCCAGGCCTGTCAAACCCCGTCGATTTCGATGACCTCCAATACTATTGGAGCGCGGACCATGATGCCCAACCTCTATGACTTCGACTCCTCAGAAGGTCTCCGGGAAATAGTTACAGTGCTGTTCTTGGGTTACAACTATCGGCTGTACACCGAAGGGGAGACTCGCCAGCAGCTAATTGATGCCTATCGACAACTTAACGAATTCCGCCGGGGGTTGGAAGGACGCACAGGCGACGAAGCGTGGACAGAGTCTCTCCGGTCTGCCTTGGATCAGCGTAGCGACAATTTGGCATGGTGGATCCTGGGATTGACCAACAAGACTGCCCAGAATCTGGGGGTCACCCGCGCCGCCCGCCTCGACTACTTTGACGAAATCGTCGCGCCCCTTGAACGAGTTGCATGAGTACCTGAACGGGAGAATGGATACTGCACTAGTTGAACCGCCGTCTGATGCTGCGAGCATACAAAAGGCGGTCGCCGAGCTGCCGCAGGAAGTCTTCGCGGATCCAGCCTGACCTCAGCCGAAGTATCCCCCGACGATATGATCCGCAATCGTCGAGGCCACGAGCGAAGGTCTCTGCAGCGGTACGTCGTGGATACTGTCCTCCATCCACACCGTCTTGCTTCTCGGCAGCAGAGACTCGGCCCGCGCGATCGCCTGCTCTCGCCAGAAGCGGCGCGTCGGCGAAGGCTCGCCGTTCCGCTGCCTGGCCGGCATAAGCAGGACCGGACACTCCACCCTTGGATACAGCTCAGAGGGCTTATGATCCCACAGCGCCTCAATGATCTTGAAATGGTTGTCCCGACTCAGGCGAGACGTTATCGTTCCATCGTCGAGCGTCCGAAAGTTGGCGAGGACGATCTGCTCCACCCGGTCGTCGTCCATGGCGATGCTGCGCGACCTCAGCCGCGCTCTGAACGCCTCCAGGGTTACGCCTTTCCACACAGGCGGCGCCATTTCGCCCTTGGCGTCTTCCAGAGTCCAATTCGGACGGGCAGAGATCTCAATCGTCCCGCCGTCCACGAAGCACAGCCCCTTTACCTTGCCCGGATTGGCGACCGCGTACTCCAGTGCGACGTCTCCGCCCCAGGAGTGGCCTACGAGCACCGGGTTTTCGATCCCGACCGCCGACATGAACCCGTCCAGGTCCGATACAACCGTCGCGAAATCGTATCCGGTGTCCGGCTTGAACGACCGCCCGTGACCGCGCTGGTCCAGCGCCAATGTCCAGAGCTGGCGGCTGAGAATCGGCGCTACCAGGTCCCAGATGCGGCAGTTGGACGCAAGGCCGTGCAGCAGCACGACAGCCTGTCCGCTTCCGCCCCAGTCTCGATAGTAGAAGGAGTTGCCGTTGACCGCGACGACCTGCTCGGTGGGGGAGTGGCTCATGCTATGCCGCTGGGGTCAGCAGCCGCCCTGCACGTCGGTCGACCCGCGCTGACTTCTCAGGAAGTTCTCGAGCTCCCGCACCATGTCATCCGGCTCCGGGATATCCCGGTCTTCAGGCTCAAAGGACGCGTCGTAACGCCGCTCCAGTTCGGCCACGTACGCGCTCACCTCGGACTGATCCGCCATGCCTTCCGAGACTTTGTTCTGGAACGCTTGCCCGGCTCTGTCGAGCTCATCCAGGTCCACGTCGAAGTCCACCAGGCTCCTCAGCTTCGTCAGCAGCGCATGGCTCACCTGCGGGTTGGGCGATGTCTCGACATAGTGCGGACTGTGGCCCCAGATGCTCGCGTGGTCAAGCCCTTGCTTGCCGCAGGCATCGGTGAAGGCTGTGTGGATGCCTGTCGGCCCCTGGTACCCGGTGTTCTGTATCCCAAGCCACTTGACCTTGCCGGTCAGCGTGGTCGAGCTTGCCCTTCCGGTAACACGCGGCATGCGTGTGTGCGGCACCGCGTCCAGCAGCGCGCCCAGAGAGATCACGAGCTTGACCTCGCTCCTGACCGCGACCTCGGTGATGATATTCGAATAAGCTCGCCAGCGCAGATTAGGCTCCGTGCCGACGAACAGAAGCAGGTTCCGGCTCTCATCTTTACCGGCGAAGTAGTAGAAGTCGTTCCCCGGCCATCTGACGACCCGCTGACCTCGACTGTTCACCCTGGTATGCGGGCGCTTGACCGTAAAGTCGTAGAACTCTTCCGGGTCTATCTCGGCGAACTTTTGCGCCGGAAGCCTGCGGATCAGATATCTGACGGCTCTGGTGGCCGCCTCGGCCGCGTCCGGCCAGCCCGCGAACGCCACGATCATCGTGGGCAGCTTCAGACGGGGGGGTTCATGCTCGATGAGGCTGTTCATAGTTGACGTTTTCCAGTCTCAGAGTGTGGCCCAAGTGTAGCACAAGGCGTCGTGATATACTCGCGGCGAATACTTGAAAGCAACGGAGGTGTGGCATGAGCCAGGAACACGTAATCGGAGTCTCCATCTCGGCTCCCAATGCACAGGAAGGCGTTGACCGGATAGTCCACCTGGAGGAGCTTGGAATCGGAGCCGCCTGGCTTACGTCGGGAGGTGGAGGTGGAGAAGCCATGATGCTCATGGCCGCCGCCGCCGCTCTCACCGACGAAATCAGGCTCGGCACCTCCATAGTCCAGCTCTGGTCCCGGCACCCCGTAACCCTGGCGCAGCAGGTTCAGGTCATTGACAGCCTGGCTCCCGGCCGATTCAGGCTGGGCGTCGGCACGGGCCACAGGGCGCCCATGACCAGCTCTTTCGGCGTCGACTTCCGAGCGCCGATCGGCCACCTGCGCGAATATCTCCAGATCCTCAGGGCGCTGCTTCACACTGGAGCGGTCGAATACGAAGGGCGCTGGTACTCCGCGAGCGCGTCGCTCTCCTCGACTGTGGACATCCCGATCATGGCGTCAGCCCTCCGTCCCGGAGCTTTCGAGACCTGTGGAGCCTTGGCCGACGGGGTCATAAGCTGGGTATGCCCCCACTTCTATCTGAGGGACACCGCCGTACCGGCTCTCCGCAGAGGCGCCGAGTCGGCCGGACGCCCCGCGCCTCCGCTGATCGCCCACGCCCCCGTGTGCGTTACTGAAGACATAGACGCGGCGAGAAACGGTGTCAGGGCGCAGCTAGGATACTTCCCGAGCACTCCTTTCTACGCCAACATGTTCGTCGAAGCGGGCTTCAGTGGGACCGCCGAATCCGGATGGACGAATGACATGCTCGACCAGGTGTTGATCTCCGGCGACGAAGACACTGTGGCCGAACGCATAAGTACAGTCTTCGGTTGGGGAGCCTCCGAGCTGCTAGCGACTCCCATCCGATCCGGAGATGACCCCGACGCCACGGAGGAGCGCACCCTGAATCTGCTCGCCGACCTCCAAAAGTCGCTCTAACCCTCTTCGAATGAACCTGATTCTGGAAACCCTCGCCTCCGTCACCGTAACACCGAGGACGACGTGGCTCTTCGCGACTCTATCCGACGGCGAAGGTAGCTCCACGACAGTCGAGATAACGCATTCAGGCAACCCACGCGGTGTCTCCGACGCCATCGCGGGCATGGCTGACATTCTGCGCGACGAAGAGATAACCGACGACTCCGAGATCGAGTCACTTCTTGGACTGACCCGCGCCGAGCTGAGAACAGATCGCGTATCCGCAACGGCCGTCAGCGGACTCCGAACGGCAACGGCCCAGCTTACCGCAATGAGGTCAGGACTCACCCTCTGCGAATACCTCGGCGGCAGACCGACCTGCGGCGTTGAGCTATACGCCAACATCAACCGCGCGCTGTTTGCGACTGACCGCACGCCCGCCGACTTCGGTCGAATGGCTGAAAGAGCGGCCCGCGCCGGCTTCCGCACGTTCAAGTGCACCCCCTTCGACGAGGTGAGTCCGCCATCGTCCCCGGACCGGATTCTAGACGAAGCCTCGACCGGAATCGCCAGAGTCCGAGCGGTTCGAGAGGCCATAGGCCCCGACGCCAGGCTGTTGGTCGATTGTCACAGCCGCTTTGAAAGAGACTCCGCTCCGCTGATCGCCGAGGAGCTTGTCAAGTTGGACGTCGCCTGGTTCGAGGAGCCTGTGGACCCTGAATCCAGTGCGGACGACCTCGCCGAGATTGCGCGGTGGGCTCCGATGCCCGTGGCCGGAGGCGAGTCGGGCTACGGCACGGACTTCTTCGATCAACTTCTGGACTCCGAAGCGGTCTCGATCATCATGCCCGACATCAAGCACTGCGGTGGTGCAGTCGAAGCGGTCACGGCGGGCCGATCGGCCGTCGAGAAGGGCAGGGGATTCTCGATGCACAGCCCTTCAGGGCCTGTCTCCCTGCTTGCCAGCGGACACGCCACTGCTGCCGTCCGTGGAGCTATGCCACTGGAGCACGCCGTGTATGAAGTTGACTGGCGCGCCGACCTGATAGACCCGCCCGAGCGCATGGAAAACGGACACTTAGTCCTGCCCAACAATCCCGGCCTCGGCGCAAACCTGAACCGTGACCTGCTCCGCCGCTTCGGCCGAGTATGGGGACCTGCATAGCCCGTACTGGATCAGTTCAACCATCTGCGCAGCGATGTTCAGCCGCCCATCACGCCGGCTCCGCAACGAACACCGGAATCTTCCGCGCCGTCCGGTCCTGATACTCCTCGTAGGGCGGGAACGCAGCCACCGCCAGTTCCCACAACCGCGCCCGTTCCTCCGCATCCCCAACTTCGCGTACCAGCATCGTGTACACC
>JAKZVY010000083.1:0-6345 GCA_047515825.1 Dehalococcoidia bacterium | reverse complement strand
ACCCTGTGCGGCGACTGAAGACCGTCCGCCGACCTCCCATCTACCCCAATGGAGCCCAGGCCATCTCCCCTGTAGCTCCCTCACCCCTCTTCCGCTGTCCTCACGCCGTCCATCGGTGTCCTTCGGTGGATTCGGGTTTAGCCCCGTTCACCGACGCGGCCTGAGCCTCACCACCGCCAGGCCCATTTCATACTCCGGCCCCTCGAACCACCGGTATCGGCTCAGCAGGTGCTCGTAGCAGCCGACAGCGCACTCCGCGGCCTCCGGCTCCGACGTCCGGAAGTCCTCTCCCAGCGGTCCGTCGATGCCCCAGTCCGCGCTCACCTCGAACTCAAGTCCCTGCGGCCTGGCAAGCTCCTCGTACATTCGCGTGAGCTCGGCGAAGTCACGCTCGTCTCGGAAGGGAATCGGACTCACTAGAAAGTCGGGCGTGATGATCAGCCCCAGCTCGTTATCGAAGACCTGCACGAGGTCGATCTCGGGTATGAAGTTCTCCATCGCGTAGCACAGCTCGCTCGCGAGATCGTCCGGCGCGCGGTGGTAGTAGAAGTCCTCATCGTAGGTCGCCATCCTGACTCTGACCGGGTTCAGGGCGCGCTCATCGAGAATCGCCTCACAGTCGGCGCCGCTCTCGAACAGAAAGGGGATGTTCCCGTTGGTGGCATCAACAAGTATGGGCAGCCCGTCTATGTGAAACTCGAGGGCGAGGTGCTGCCAGAACCGCATCGCGGACTGTGCCCCACGAAAGTCAAAAGTAGCCAGAATGTGCCTGAGCCGATCCTCTGGCAGCGGCCCGAGGGCGTCCGGTCCGGCGAACAGATAGCTCGACTCAAGTCCGTACGCCCCCGCGATGAACCTGAGAGCCTGCACCTTCTCCGAGCAGATTCCGCCGTGCCCGTCCATGATGTTCAGAATCGTCTCGTCCCCGGTCTTGTACGGCAGCTTTTGGCCGACGAATCGAGAGTAGTTCTCGAATGGGCTGTCCCATATCGCCCTCGCGACGCAGCGCAGGAACGTCATCTTGGCCTCCCGGTCACAGAGCGATAGGACCGACTCGACATCGACGCCTGAATTGGCGCGGACCGCGCTCTCTACAAATCCCTCGAACGTATCCCTATTGCGCTCCCAACGCCGTCGATTGAAGCCGGGCCAGTTCCTCGCGTACTCGGATTCGCTGCGGTCTATCGAGATGTCGATCAGCCAGACCGGACTCCCGTCGAGTTCGGCCGGAGCCGCGGGTGGTGTCTCCATGACGTTCAGCTCGTGCGGCCCCTCTCTGAGCACCGCTCCCGGAACCAGCGGCCCCGGAGCGCCGTCGTCAGACAGGATCAGCGCCAGGTCCTGGACTGTCTGATACGATCCGACGTCGTCGGCTAGCAGATTGCGCCCTTCTACCAGCCGCCTGGTGTCCGGGGCCTCAAGGTATTTCGACACCAGCCATCGCAGGGGAGCGTCCACGTCGTCTGTGTCCACCCTCAGAGTGCACGACTTCCCGGTCAGATTGTCCGTCCATCTGACAAAAACGGGGATGTCCTGGTTATGGCCCTGGCCCACGTCACGCGCCTCTGAGATGCTTGAATATCCGGCTACCGCGCCGGTCTATCGGCCCCGATCAGCCTCAGGCGATGATAGATGTCAGCCACACGGTGGTCAACTTGATGCTCCCACACCCAACACCAACCATCTGAGATATAATCTACCAGATGACCCTGTTCAAGCCACATCTCAAATCGGCCCTGCTCTGCGCCGCCCTGCTCATTATGACTTGGGCTGCCGTTGGATGCGCTTCTGAAAGCCCGCCCGCGCCCACCGCCACGCCTACGCCTGAGCCGACAGCTACCCCTACCGCGGTTCCGACGGCGACTCCAACCTCCACTCCCATTCCCCCGACGGCCACTCCAGAGCCAACGGCCACGCCCGCGCCGACTCCGACTCGCGAAGCCGCTTCATCTGTCCGCCCCACGCCACGGCCCGCCAGTCAGCCGCCGGAGGCTGCGCACGACTTCGAGGTCGAGACGTTCGACGGCGAAACGCTGAGGCTGTCAGACCTGAAAGGGAAAGTGGTCGTGCTCAACTTCTGGGCCTCGTGGTGCGGGCCGTGTCGATGGGAGATGCCAGCCTTCGAGCGGATCGCCAAAGAGTTCAGCGACAAGGAAGTGGTGTTCGTTGGCCTCGCCGTTGCCGACAGGCTTCAGGACGCGAGCAAGTTCGCGGACAGAGTCGGAGTCACCTATCCGCTGGCCCTCGACCGTACCGGCAGGATTGCGGTTGCGTACGACGTGAGAAGCCTGCCCACTACGTTCTTTATAGACAAGGAGGGCCAAGTCCAAAGGCGGTTGACCAGCGTCGCCAACGAAGGCGTCTTGAAAATCTTCATCAGGGGCCAGTTGACGCCCACTCCAAGCCGAGGCCAGTGATTCACCCAACCTTGAAAACATTCCGATGAGCCGTCAACAGGCCAGACCGACCGACGAAGCGGGAGCCGCCCAACTGCTGCTCTGGGCTGTGCGGGCCGGGATCCTGCTTGTCCTGTTCACGCCACTGATTGTGAGCACCGATACCTATTTCCCCTTTGTGGTGGGGAAAGCAATCTACTCCCGGTCGATCATCGAGATAACGTTTGCCCTCTGGTTGATACTCATTTTCTACGACCCCAGGTATCGTCTGGGGAGGTCCTGGGTCATAGCGGCGTTCGGACTGTGGCTGCTAGTCTCGATACTCGCCGGACTCACCGGAGTCAGCCCTGTGCGAAGTATGTGGTCCACCTACGAGCGGATGCAGGGCATTTTCGATCTTGCCCACTGGTTCTGCTTCGTGATTGTGGCGGCTTCGGTCTTCCGTACTTTCGCGAGCTGGAGGACGCTGTTCACCGTCAACCTGGCCGTCGGAACTATTGTGGCGGTCCTAGGACTTGGACAGCACTTCGACTTGATAAACTTCGACTGGATCGGCGACTCGAATCGCGTCGAGTCCACCATCGGCAACGCGACCTACATCGGCGCGTATGCGGCGGTGAACGTGCTGATAGGAGTCGGGCTAATTGTACAGTCGTTCTCCCATCAGGCGCGTGAGCGAGTACGGAGACGAGGTCGCAGCAGAGCGGCCCGACGCCGACGCCGGTCCGGCAGTCAGACTTTCAGACTCGACGACTACCTCGAACTTAGGGCCTTCTGGGTGTTGGCGGCCTTTGCCAACCTACTGACCCTGTGGCTGACCGCTACGCGAGGGGCCGTCGTCGGGCTGGGCGCCGCGCTTTTCGTCTTCGCCATCTGGTACTCCGGCTGTGGCAGCATGAAAGTCGCTAGATGGGTCGGATACGTCATACTGGTGGGAGCCGTTGCCGCCCTGGTCCTGCTGCTGGCGGCACGCACGACCTCCGCGCTGGACCCGGTTGTCGAGTCCAGTTACATGCTGAAGCGACTGTCCACGATGTCCTTTGACGATTCGAGCATCAACAGGCGCATCCTGTCTGTCGAAGCCGGACTTCGCTCATATCTCGACAGACCGGTACTCGGCTGGGGCCCCGAGAACTTCCTCATCGCATGGGGAAGACACTACGACTTCGAGTCCGGCACGCGCGAAATCTTCGACCAAGCGCACAGCAAGCCGATAGAGGAGCTGACAACCAAAGGGGCCGTGGGTCTCATAAGCTATCTGCTGGTCTGGTGCGCGATGGCGCTGGTCGTTTTCCGCTCGTTCCGAGCCGAGGCTGGCTACCAACAGCTCTTTGTCGCCATATTCGGAGTGACCCTGATCGCGTACTTTGTGCAAAACCTGTTCCTGTTCGATACCCCTACAACCGTGATGCTCTTCTGCGTGCTTGCCGCCTTCACCGTAGCCGAGGAGCAGCGCTTGAACGACGTCCGGGCCGCGCCGTCAAGATGGCGTGGCCGCGTCGACCTGTCCAGGTTCGTCAACGCTCTGCGTACCCCTCTGGGAGCGACCGCGCTCGTGGCTGTCGCGGCGGTGGTGACCGTCGCGTCGCTGTTCCTCTTCAATTTCAGGCCATACTCTGCCGCGGGAGACATCGAGCGGTCCAAACATGCCGTCTCCTGGGATGAAAGGCTCGATCTGTTAGATCAGGCCATCGAGGACTTTCCAGGCTTGGCCAACTACCCCCGTAGAGAGCTTGTCGACGCCGCTGCCGCAAGTATCGGGTCGATGCCGGACGACGAGTTTCGCGATGTTGTTGACTGGGTGGCGGCTGAAGCGCACAGAGGACTGAAAGCTGAGCCTGACAACTGGCGCCTGATGGTTTCCTTGGCGCGGTTCTACCACGCGGCATCTGAGATCGACGAGAGCTACGTCGAAATCGCCCAAGAGTACGTGAACGACGCTGCCCAGAGGGCACCGGGGGTCGTGAGGATGTACGCAGCCTCAGATCGTTAACCTGGCTCATGGCCATAGCCGCGTTCCGACCCGACCGGAGCGATGGTCGGGGTGGGCGGGATCGAACCGCCGACCTCCTGTTCCCAAAACAGGCGCGCTACCGCTGCGCCACACCCCGCTTTCGCGATTCAATCTAAGATTACCGCCTTTCTCAATCCCCGGTAAAGGCCCCGCCGATTCCCCGCCTCAACCCAGTTTAGATGATATACTCTGACCGCTGAATCAAGAGCGGAGGGACAGGCCCATGGACCTCAACGACAAAGTGGCTATAGTTACCGGCTCGGGACGCGGCATCGGCAGGGCTATCGCCGAAGAGATGGCACGCTACGGTGCGAGCGTCGTCGTGTCCGACCTCGACGCTGTCGCCGTGGCGCGGGTAGCCGCCGAAATCGGCGCGGATTATCCCGACGTCGCCATCGATTCCATCGCCCTGAACGTAACCGACGACGAAGCGGTCGCGAACATGACCAGCCGGGCCATCGACCACTTTGGCCGCATCGACATCCTGGTGAACAATGCCGGCATCATCGGCGCTCCCGGTTGGGAGCAGCGCGAGGTTCCGGATGAAACCGACTGGGACCAGATATACGAGGTCAACGTCAAGGGCATCGCAAGAGCCTCGGACTCGGTGGCAGACGCCATGAAGAGCAGGAGATACGGCAAGATCGTCAACATCGCCTCCGTCGCCGGACGGCAGGGCAGCCCCCGCAACACGCCCTACAACGTCTCGAAGTCCGGCGTCATCAGTCTCACCCAGGCGTACGCGCTGGCCCTTGCCCCGTTCAACATAAACGTGAACGCCATCTGCCCCGGACTGCTCTGGACGCCCATGTGGGAGCGGATCGCGACTCGCACCATAAACCTCGACGACAGCCTGGAAGGCACGACCCCCAGGCAGGCTTTCGAGCAGTTTGTCGCCCAGAGCATCCCTTTGGGTCGGGAGCAGACCCCGCAGGACATCGGCCGGCTCGCCGTGTTTCTCGCGTCCGACCTTTCACTGAACATCACAGGACAGTCGATAAACGTCAACGGCGGCTCCAGGATGGACTGACCTGATCGTGGCCCGCACACCCCCCGAACCAAGCACGTTCATCTACGACGCCGACTGCGGCATGTGCGCCTCCACGGTGAGACTGCTCCGTCGCCTCGACTGGCGCGGCCGCATCTCTTGGACCTCGTCACAGAGCCTCGACACTTCTCCACCCGGCCTGTCGTGGAAAGACCTCGACCGCTCCGCATACCTCCAGACCCCAGCCGGAGACCTCCACGAGGGTTTCTTCGCCATCAGAGAGCTGCTTTTGAGGCTCCCCCTGGCTGCGCCCATTGGCGCGCTGATGCGACTGCCCGGTGTCAGCAAAGCCGGAGTGCCCGCCTACCGCTGGATAGCCCGCCACCGCCACCGCATATCCGGCTGCAAAACACCCACCGCCTCAAAACCCGCGCAGGTCCACCCAAATCCACCACCTGAGTTAAAGAGAAGACCTCGTTGGAGCCAGCGGCAAAGCTGGCTATGATGGTAGTGGTCGAACAAAAGCCATCACCAACGAGGTGCAACTATTATGCCACAGGGAGTGCTGCCTTTCCAGTACGCCGAGGAGAACACTTCGACTGGTATGACCGCTCTGTCAGGACTGCCAGCGTATGTGGACATGGCTGAGGTGTCTGGTCTGGTTGAGTCAGTGCGGACTCATATGAATGTGAAGAAGGGAGGCCAGGACTGGACGGATGCCCAGATGGTCATGTCGCTGGTCCTGCTGAACATTGCAGGTGGGGAGTGTGTGGATGACCCTCGATCAAGCCGAGGGCAGGCTCTGGGGATATTGGAGAAGGACGAGGGTCTGGGCAGGGTGTTACGGAGAGCGGAGACACACAGGACACGACGTGCTGAGCGCGAGGCACTGGAGAAGAAGAGGTGGCGCAGGGACCGTCAGCGCAGTGTGCCGTCAGCGTCTGCGG
>JAKZVY010000082.1:0-6173 GCA_047515825.1 Dehalococcoidia bacterium | reverse complement strand
GAGCAGCGTTTCGGCTACTACAAGCGGATCGCAGATGTGTGTCTATTTCTGTCCGGGGTGTTTCCCAACAGCGCGCCTCCGAAGCCGTCGGGAGGGGAGTCGGCCGGAACCGTCAGGGCGTGGCGAATGCGACGTAGTATGGAGGAGTTCGAGCGCGACGGTCGGAGGTTCTACGGCCTTGCCGGCGGTCATCCGGCAGCGCGTGTGCTCGAGCTATCTTCCGTGTTCGTGACCCTCAAGGACAACTTCACGTCGGCGCGAAAGCCGCTGACCTTCGTCTCGACTCGCTTCCTCCACGCGCGTAGGCGCGAGTTGTTCGGCATCGCGCCCGGGTCCTGAGCGAAGGAGCGCCGCGCCCTCAGAGCCGTACGCCGCCATTGAGGCGAGGGCTGGTGCCCAGGAAGGGACTCGAACCCCCACACCCTTGCGGGTAGCGAATTTTAAGTCCGCCGCGTCTACCATTCCGCCACCTGGGCTATGAGGCTGGATTCTACCGCAGCGCCCAGACTTTTTCCAGCTAGAGGAACAGGGGCGCGAACACTAGGGCGACCATGCTCATGAGCTTGATGAGGATGTTGAGTGCAGGCCCGGACGTGTCTTTAAAGGGATCGCCGACCGTGTCCCCGACGATGGCCGCGGCGTGAGGGTCCGACCCCTTGCCGCCGTGCGCCCCGGCCTCGATGTACTTCTTGGCATTGTCCCACGCGCCGCCCGCATTGGCCATCATGATCGCGAGCAGGAATCCGGATGCTATCGAGCCGATGAGCAGCCCTCCCAGCGCCTCAGCGCCGAGTATGGCGCCGACCGAGACTGGCGCGACGATAGCCAGCACGCCAGGCAGCACCATCTCTTTCATGGCTCCCCTGGTGCTGATGTCCACGGCGCGCGTGTAGTCCGCTGGGGCGGTGCCCTCCAGCAGTCCGGGGATCTCCCGGAACTGCCGCCTGACTTCTTGTACCATCGCGAACGCCGCCCGGCCCACTGCCTGCATCGTGAGAGCGCCGAACAGGAACGGCATCAGAGCGCCGACCAGCAGGCCCATCAGCACGTTGAGGTCCTTCAGATTGAACACTTCGACCCCGGTGGCCGCCGAGTACGCCGCCATCAGCGCGAGCGCCGTCAGGACTGCCGATCCGATAGCGAACCCCTTGCCCGTAGCGGCCGTGGTGTTTCCAAGCGAGTCCAGGGCGTCGGTGCGCTCGCGGACTGCGGGGTCCAGCCCCGCCTGCGCTGCGATGCCTCCGGCGTTGTCGGCGACTGGCCCGTAGGCATCCGTTGCCAGCGTGATTCCCAGTGTCGAGAGCATCCCGACCGCCGCCAGCGCGATCCCGTACGTGCCTGCCAATTCGTTGGCGCCCCACATGGTCACCACAACTACCACCGCCGGTATCAGGGTGCTCACCATGCCCAGCCCGATTCCGCCGATGATGACCGTAGCCGGACCGGTCAAGGCCTGTCTCGCGATGTCCTTGGTGAACTTGTACTCGTAGCTGGTATAGACCTCCGAGGATGTCCCGATAATCTGTCCCGCGACTAGCCCGGCCAGCACCACCCAGAACAGCTTGAAGTCCATATCCAGCAGCAGGAGCGCGGCGGCCGTACCTGCCAGCACTAGCACTCCCGCGCCGAAGATCCCGTACCTGAGAGACCAGAGCAGTGAACCCATGCTGGCGCCGTCTTTGGTGCGCACGAAGAAGGTGCCGATGATAGAGGCGAATATGCCGATAGTCGCAATCAGCATTGGAAGAACTAGGATCTTGGCGTCGAACTTGCCTGGCTCCGCGATTCCAAGCACGGCGACTCCGCCGACGCCAAGCGCGATGGTCGCGATTATCGCGCCGGTGTAGCTCTCGAACAGGTCGGCGCCCATGCCCGCGACATCACCGACGTTGTCGCCGACGTTGTCCGCGACCGTCGCCGGATTGCGGGGATCGTCTTCGTCCAGGCCCTGTTCGACCTTGCCGACGAGGTCCGCGCCGACGTCGGCCGCCTTAGTGTAGATTCCGCCGCCGACCCTGGCGAACAGCGCGATGGATGAGGCGCCGAATCCGAATCCGGCGACCATCGTAATGTCTTGGAATATCAGGTACACGACGGTGAGTCCGATCAGGCCGATCCCGACCACGCTGGCGCCCATCACCGTACCGGAACTGAACGCTATTCGGAGAGCCGGGTTGAGTCCCGTCTGCGCCTGAACCGTGGTGCGGGTGTTGGCGCGCACGGCGATGCTCATTCCTATGAACCCCGCCAGCCCGGAGCCGATCGCGCCCGCCAAGTACGATAGCGCGGTCCCGGGCACGTTCTGCGACTTACCTATCTTGCCCAGAAGATCATAGTCGATGAAGGCCGCGAGAATGATGAAAACGATGACGACGAAGACGGCCAGCAGGCGGTACTCGCGGGAGAGGAAGGCCATCGCTCCTTCGCGGATAGCGTTGCCGATGAACTGCACCTCTTCGCTGCCCTCGTCGGACTTCATGATCCGCATAGTGAGGATGCCCGCAAAGGCCAGAGCTACGACGCCGGCCAAGATCGCCAGGTACAGGATTTCCACAGGATTCCTCCGCAAAAACGGCCTCGCCAGCAGACTGGGAGGCCGAGACTGTTTAGTGACTCACATCGACGCCAAGCTAACATAGGCGGTCAATCGTGGTCAAGACGACAACACTTTAATACGCTGCACCGGGCTCCGGTGTCCGGGTCGGGCGGAATGAGCACAGTCAGTCGGTTATAGTCTAGGTACAGCCCTTCCAAGTGGTCCAGGGCACGAAGTTCGGACGCAGGGCCTTTTCAAAGTTGGCCCACTCCGAAAAGTACATACGCCACCGCCCCTCTGGATTCCGGCCCCGTATCGGAGTACGGGGCAAGCTCTGCGCCGGGATGACGAAGTGCAATTCATGGACAATGAAAAGGCCCTGTCTGATGGGGGAGGGGCTGCGCTCGGGACCGGCTAGCCCTTTTATTTGATTTTGCCTGACATTTCTGACACTTCTGTCATTTCTGCCCCCGATTCAAAGCTGAGCGGGGTGCGATCCGCGTTGAGAGTCATTCTGTCATTTCTGACACTTCTGCCCCGTTTTCTGTCATTTCTGTCATTTCTGCCCCGCCTCCGGCGATCCCAAGGTGCGCTCGACCTTCTAATTGGTTTTTGCTGTCCAACCTGTCCAATCTGCCCCTGTTTCAAAGCTGAGCAACGGAAGGCGCAGCATTGGAGGTGGTTTCTGCCCAACCTGCCCCCGCTTCTGTCCAACTTGTCCAATCTGCCCCCGTTGGCCTCATTCGGCTGAGCTGCGGGCTGGGCTATGGGAGGGGTGATCCGCGAACTCATGGGTAGAATAGTATCAGTGAACCCTTGTTCGTGTCAAGTGGGGGGCTGTGATTGTCCAGGGCCTTTTGATTGTCACCCCTTCGGCAAGCTCAGGGCAGGCTCTGAGCGACAGAGAAGGGTCTAAAGTCCTTGCCTGCATTCCCTTTCTTCAATACTAGAACCAAGTTCTTGCCGGGCGATTTTAGATTCTTCGCCTTCGGCTCAGAATGACATTCCCCCATAATGAAAAGGCCCTGGATCGGGCGGGATCGAACCAGTCAGATCGTTACCCGTGAGGTTCAGGTTTATCAAGCTGGTCAAATCACGCAGCCCTGGAGGGATCGAACGAGTCAACTGGTTTTCGAAAAGGATCAAATTGACGACAGCGACCCCGGGAGCGGCCGTAGGCTCGGGTGGAGCCGTGGCGACCGGCACTGCGACCATTGGGGGCGCAGTAGGCTCGGGTGGGGCCGTGGCCAGAGCCGCCTCGGCCTATTTACCTGGCCTGCAGAAAGGCAGGCCGAGCTCGGCGAGGTCATTGCGTTGTACGTCTTGCAACCCT
Organism: Dehalococcoidia bacterium; assembly: GCA_047515825.1. GTDB lineage: Bacteria > Chloroflexota > Dehalococcoidia > Lucifugimonadales > UBA1123 > VXRN01. The sequence continues at coordinate 2,304 of JAKZVY010000082.1, read as the reverse complement.
GCGGGCACACACCCGGTCAACTGGTTGCCATTGAGCTCGAGAGAATACAAGCGGGTCAGGTTGCCCAACGCCTGTGGGATCGACCCGATCAACTGGTTATCTCTGAGATCTAGCAATTTCAGACCGGCCAAGCCACCCAGCTCAGAGGGTATCGTCCCGGTCAACTGGTTTTTGCCGAGGGACAAGCCTCGCAGTCTGTTGAGGTTGCCCACCTCAGGCGGAATCGTCCCAGTCAACCGGTTTCCCCAAAGGCGAAGACTAACGACGCGTAGGCTATCGTCGGTTACTACACCGGACCACTCCCCCACAGGAGCGTCGCTCAACCAGTTTTTGTTGTCGACCCAGTTCGGTCCACCCGTGGCGTTGTAGAGCGCGGTCAGCACGTCCCTCTCTGCCGCCATGTACCCGCCAGCAGGTTCGTCGCAGAAAGGAAGGTCGAGGTTCGGGAAGTCGTCGATATGAGCCAGCAGCTCTTCCGGTATGCACCCGGTCAACCGGTTATCTTTCAGGCCCAGAAATAGCAGGTTTGCGATGTTGCCAAGTTCCCGAGGGATCTGTCCCGTCAACTCGTTACCCGAGAGGAACAGGCTCTGCAGGTTGGTCATGTCTCCCAGCCGGGCGGGTATCGTACCGCTAAACCGGTTGTCCTGTAAGTCTAGATCTAGCAGTCCGGTCAGTCCCCCTATCTCCAGGGGAATAGGACCGCTCAGTTGGTTGCTCGCGAGGACCATCGATCCCAGGTTGGCGAGTCCGCTGAGTTCCGGCGGTATCTCCCCAGTCAACTGATTACGGTCGAGGGCCAGATGTCCCAGGTTGGCGAGTCCGCTGAGTTCCGGCGGTATCTCCCCTGCCAGTTGGTTTCCTGAGAGGCCCAGCCATAGCAGGTTGGCGAGGTTGCCCAACTCCGACGGAATCGGTCCGGTCAACTGGTTAAACTCTAAAGACAGAACAATCAGTTCTGTCAGACCGCTAAGTTCCGTGGGGACCTCCCCCGCCAATTGATTCTTATAGAGGCTCAGCTCCCGCAAGTTGGCGAGGTTGCCCAACTCCGACGGAATCGGTCCGGTCAACTGGTTTTCTGGGAGGCTCAGGTAAGTAACCCGGCCGCTGGCATCAGTGATCACACCGTACCATTTTCCTATGGGAGACTGGCTCAGCCATTTGTCGTTGTTCGCCCAGTTCGCTCCATCCGTGGCGTCGTAAAGCGCGACCAGCACAGCTCTATCTGTTGCTTCATCCTGTAACGTCGCCGGGGAAGCCGTAGGAGTAGGAGTAGGAGTAGGAGTGGGAGTCGCCGTAGGCACAAGCGTTGGGATCACCGTAGGCGTAGCTGTCGGTACCACCGTAGGAGAGGGCACGAGAGTAGGCGCAGGTGCAGGTGAAGTTGGTGGGACAGGTTCCACCGGTTCAGGACTGTCGCACGCCACCGCAGCCATGGCCAGAAATAGTGCAATCAGGATCGAAGTCGCCACTGATATCCAGCGAGGGTTAGTCGGTTCCCTCATGACCGGAGCATCTTCTAGCCTTCCCAAGCTGGCATCGTTGCTTCTGGACTTCTGGACTTCCAGCCGAGACTCTATTCCCAGATCTCGCAAGACTAGGGCCGCGCGTCCCCGACCTTCCTGCTGGCAGACGCAGGACGTCCGCGCCAGTATAACAGACGATTGGCTCAAGGTCCGTGAGTGATCAAACATTCACACTTCATACCGAAAGTGTGCGTGCCGATGACTAAATGGAGTTGGATTCTGAACTCAGGCGAAAGGCCGAATGACGGTAGGCACCATCGACCCGCCGCTCCCGACCGGACTCCGGCCCTGTATCCGGGTGTCGGGCATGCGCTTCGAACTCCGGAGTAGCGAATGAGACCATTATTCTGCAGGCTCCACTCAAGACAAACAGTGAAGGGAGCTTACGCCGAACGCGGATACTCGGAGTGTTGACAGTCTAAATACTCTAGCTTGACTAAACACTGCACCGGGCCACGGCATCCGGATCCAGCTCCAGACCTAGGCCCGGACGGTCGGGGTAGGGGGACCACATCCCGTCTTTCTGATCGGGGAACTCGGTGTACCAGACACGGTCGCCTGCGAGCGCGACGTTCATGTACTCGACTACCTTCAGGTTGGGCGTCGCGCACGCCAGGTGAAGGTGTACGAGCTGGACCGAGTGCGGCGCTACGGGCAGGTCGAAGCCATGCGCCATGTGGGCTACCTTCATCCACTCGGTGACGCCGCCGACTCGACCTACGTCGGGCTGAACGATGTCCGCTCCGCCCCTGGAGATCAGCTCCCTGAAGCCGTACTT
>JAKZVY010000081.1:0-2712 GCA_047515825.1 Dehalococcoidia bacterium | reverse complement strand
GGTCAATACAGGCCTGCACTGCTATCAGTCGGCTTGGCTGTGGGAGAACCTGCCAAATCTGGCGCCATCATCGACGGGGGAGGTCTTCCTGACCGACCTGATCGAACTGGCTTTCCGGCAGGGTCACCAGATCAAGACGGTTGCGCTGGACGACGAGGACGAAGGTATTGGGGTCAATACGCGCGTGGAGTTGTCGTTCGCCGAGTCGGTGCTGAGGGACAGAATCCGCAGGCACTGGATGCTGGAAGGGGTGACGATGCCCGATCCGTCATCGGTGTACATAGACTACGGCTCCCAGGTGGGAATGGATACGGTTGTGCATCCAAACACTCACATAAAGGGTTCGACGACCATTGGCGAACGCTGCGAGATCGGCCCCAACTCGATCGTCGTAGATTCGAGTATCGGCGACGGGAGCAGGGTCGTCGCCTCGGTGGTAGAGGGGGCGGTGCTGGAATCCAAGGTAAGCGTCGGTCCCATGAGCCATATCCGGCACGGGGCATACCTGGAGAGCAGTGTGCGAATCGGCAACTTCGGCGAGATCAAGAACAGCAGGATCGGCCGGGGCACGCGGTCTGGACATTTCAGCTACATAGGGGACGCCGAGGTTGGCTCCAACGTCAATATCGGAGCGGGCTCGATCACCTGCAACTACGACGGCGAGACCAAGCACCGGACCGTAATAGGCGACGACGTGTTCATAGGGTGCGACACGATGATGGTAGCGCCGGTGAAGATAGGCGACCGCTCATACACAGGGACCGGGTCGGTGGTGAACAAAGACGTGCCGCCAGACTCCGGGGCTATCGGCGTCCCGGTCAGAATCAGGTCCAAGAGGTCGGATGCGAAAGAGAGTTGATTCCGCCCGCGTGGAGCACGCGGGAGTGGAGCATTGAATTGGAGAGCGACAGTAGTTTATCGATTCTGGCATTAGCTGTTTCCGTTCTGCTTCTGGCGGTTTCAGAGCTTGGGGCAGCCGCAATTGCGGCTCGAATTGGGTTGTTGTCGTCGTCAATCGGGAGCAGCGCGGAACCTGAGCGCGGGTCGCTCCGGCGCATCGCATGTCTCCCGTCGGGGCCCATCGCACCGCTGCGGCTGGTGAGTCTGGTGTCGTTCGGGGGCGCGCTGATCTCATCGGTCGCGTTTGCCGTATCGACGTGGGGCGTAAACTGGGGCCTGGTCGCAATTGCCGCGTTGACTGGGCTGATCATCGCCGCCGCCGCATCGCTACTGAGTCGATCCGCGGGCGTCAAGTACGCGGACCGGGTCTGCTCAGGGATGGCGACGTTATCCTGGCTGCTATCGATTCCCCTCAGGCCGGCGCTGGCCCTCCAGTCGCTCGTGTCACGGGGGAGCGGCCGGAAGTCCCTGGACTTCTCAATGGCGGTGGACTCGAATGACGAGCCGCTGGACGAGCACGAGGTCAGGATGATCCGGGGCGTGGTCCAACTGGACAAGACGGTCGCGAGAGAGATCATGGTGCCGAGGGTGGACATCGTGGCGGTTGAGGAGACGGCGCGGCTGGAAGAGCTGGCGGAGGAGATGAACGTCGCCGGACACAGCCGGATCCCGGTCTATAAGGGCGATCTGGACCACATCGAAGGTGTTGCGCACGCGAGGGACGTGCTGCAACAGCTATCGAACGGGGACGCCAACGACCAGATGACGGCCAAGCAGGTCTCGCGCGAGCCGCTGTTCATCCCGGAGTCGAAGAACCTGGAACAGCTTCTGGACGAGTTCCAGGAACGGCGGACGCACCTGGCGGTGGTGGTCGACGAGTACGGCGGGGTGTCGGGAATCGTCACGATCGAGGATCTGTTAGAGGAGATTGTCGGAGAGATTCACGACGAGTTCGACACCTACGAGCCGGAGATCCAGCGCGTCGGCGAGTTCGAGTTCCTGGTGGACGCGAGGCTTCCGATTGACGAGCTTAACGAGTCCATGAAGTCGAACGTAGTCGGAGAGGGGTTCGACACGCTAGGTGGGCTGCTGTTCCACCAGCTCGGCAAGGTGCCAGTGCCGGGAGACTCGGTAGAGTACGACGGACTCAGCATCGAGGTGGTCAATACGGTGGGACGCCGGCCCAAGACGCTACGAATTACGACGGGCCACTAGCTCCGTAATCCCCATAGCTCTGATATGACAAGCTTGGCCTGTTACAGCCCAGCCAGGGCAACTGCATTTTACTCAGAGCCAACTCTGTGACAGATCCACCCGCCCCACTCTGCTGGCCTCCGCCAGAGCGATGATTGACGGTGTAGCCACCAACTCAAAATGCGATACGCGCACTCCGCTCACACTTTGGACTAGCTCAGGCCAAGCTACGCCCTTTTTCATTGAGGGAGAGGGGGTTCTAGCCGAGATGGATGAGTTGATTTTCAAGTGGGACCCACCAGTACCAAGGTCGATGCTGTGCCATGAAGCCAGGATTCAGAGGAATAGTAAAGACGCCCCGTTTGTGCCGGGGCGTCTTTGTTGTGTCTTGAGGTCTGTTCCGAGCCGGTCTACTTCTCTTCGACGACTACCAGAACGCCGCTTGCGGACGATCCCATGTTGCCGACGGCCTGGAGAGAGTACACTCCAGCGGCGACCGGGTTGGGCGCTTCAAGAGAGAAGGCTCCAGAGTCGTTGGCGTTTCCGCCGACGAGGATGCGGTCGTTCCCGCCCTGCGCAGCAGCAACGGCGATGACCGTGACCGCCTCACCAGCCTCA
>JAKZVY010000080.1:0-14012 GCA_047515825.1 Dehalococcoidia bacterium | reverse complement strand
GTATGACGGTATTTCAAAGAAGTAGTCATCGCTGAACACTTTGTCTAGGTTTTGTTCAGTTGCGGTTATCTTCGCGGGCATCAGTTCCTCCTGTCTCCTCTGAGGTTAGTGCGCCCTCTCAGCGACTTGATCATGGTCTGGTCGAATTGGCCACGGGCTGTCACTGTCCCAACCTGGATCCTACATTGTAGAACCAGCAAGTGTCGCAACAGTCAGCTCCTCCGTTGGGCATGATTGACAGATCATCCTATGGAGATTGCAGGGAATCGTCGTAGCTACCCTGAGTAGCCGAATCTGCGAGTCCCTGCTTGCATGGAGTTTAGCATGATTGTGCGGATGTGTGCACGCCCATCGCCTTTGCGACCAGCTTGTAGGAGCGTTTTCTTTGGTCGAAGTGGTAGCAGTTGGTCACGATTCCGATGTCGGCGGTCTGGTAGCGCTCGGCCGCGGTTAGGATGCCTTCGCGGACCTGGTCCGGGTCGCCTTCGATGTAGCCTTTCGATGACTCGTCCATGTAGGCCTTTGACTGGTCGTCCAGCGGCCAGTCAATCGCTTCCTCCGGCGATATCATCCCGCCCGTCGTCAGTCCGAGGGCGGATATGACCTTGTTGATTCGCCGGGAGGCTCCCATGAATCTTGCCTCATCTTCAGTCGGGGCGCAGATGACCTGGAGGCTGACGTTGACTTTCGGCTCGGACAGGTACGCAGACGGCTGGAACATCTGCCGGTACAGCTCCGCCATGCGCGGGCCGTACTCGGTGGTGTTTCCGAAGAAGTCGGCGAAGCTGAACGGCAGGCCGAGGTGAGCCGCCAACTGCGCGCCGTAGTCCGAGGACCCCAGCATCCAGACCTCCGGGACCGTGCTGGGCGGGCCGCCGGGCTGCGCGCTGATCTCCTGGAGCGGGTGGCCTTCCGGCATGTTCCCGTTGAGGAAGCCGAGCAGGTCTCCGACCATTTGCGGGAACTCGCGTATCACGTCGACGGGCGGTCTCGGATGGCTGAGAGCCGCCGCCGTCAGCCGGTCGCTGCCCGGTGCGCGGCCAATGCCGAGATCGATCCGGCCGGGGAAGAAGGCGTCGAGTATTCTGAACTGCTCGGCGACCTTGAGGGCGGAGTAGTGGGTGAGCATCACGCCGCCGCTTCCAACCCTGATCCGCTCGGTGCCGCCTGCGATCTGGCCGATCAGGACTTCGGGACTCGTGCCAGTGAACGACGTGGAGTTGTGATGCTCGGCAACCCAGTATCGGGTGTATCCCAGTTGTTCGGCGAACTGGGCAAGCTCTACGGTTTCGCGCAGCGCATCCGATGGCCTGCCGCCCTTTCGCATCGGGGACTGGTCAACCACGGACAGAGTTACATCATCTATGTTTGCCATGCTTGCGACGCGCCGCCGTTGGGTTGGGATTCTGGGTTAGTCTAGGGGTGGATGGCGGCGGACGGCAAGGGGTGTGGGCGGGATGGATATGGGAGGTCGCACTATGCTCGGAGTCAGCTTTGCCGGACCTCCCGTCTTGCCCCTGTGGACTCCAGCCCCGTATCGGGGTACGGGGCATGCCTTCGACCGCCGGAGTGACGGTAGGCAGAGGCGCAGGTCAGGATGTGAACTCGAAAGTGAGGGGGGTTTGTTCCTGGCGATCTCTCCCGGAAGGGAGTTTCTCTTGCGGTGGTGAGAGCGACTGTGACCTGCTGAAGCCGTCGAGCCATGATCTCGGACAGGCAGCGCATGATCCGCAGCCCCATGTCCGGGTTCAGGTCGATGGCCCTGCGGAGCAGCGGCGCGGGTATGGCAAGCAGCATGACCGGTTCCCATGCGGTGGCGGACAGTGTGTACCTGCCGGGCGGCACCAGGGCCGACCATCCAAGGATCTGGCGGGAGGAGCAGAAGGCCACGGTCGTCGCCCGGCGGTCGGCACGCCGTCCCAGGCGCTTGTGCAGGGCAACTTTTCCCCGTGTGACCACGAACAGGCGGTCCGCCTTCTGCCCTTCGCTGATCAGCTTCGCACCCTCCGCTTCGACAACCTCGGAGCACAGGATGGCGATGCTAGACAACTCCTCGTCAGCCAGGTCCCTGAATAGCTCGCACTCCCTGAGTGGGAAGATGCTGTCGATCAAACGCTTGCGAGATCCTTCTCTTCAGCGGGCCTGGGGTTGTGCGTGGGCTGGACCCTCAGGATGCGGCGGGCGCGCCGCGGCTTGTGAGTGGTCTTCAGGCGGAGGCTGCGCCGCGTCTCCCTGGAGGCGCCCGGAAGGTCGGTGGGCTGGACGCTGCCCAGTCCGCATATCATATCGCCATCGTAGTAGATCTGTACCGTTCCCATCGTTCACCTCTTTCTCGCCCGCTATTTAGGCGGTTTCGGAGATCTTATAGGTGATTTGATGATATGTCAACATTGTGCATCAAAGTACAAATCATATCCAACGGCGTTCATGAAAAACGTTGCATAATACCCAATACATGAAGCAGTGAGATGCGCGAAGGCCACGCTGTTAATCATGAAAGAAATTGCATTGATTCCAATGCAGGAAGCCAGAATATACGCGAAGGCCACAGCTATGAACCGTGGCCTTCAGATGGCGTTGCCGAGTGCGGGCCGGGAGGTTTCTACGCCTTCACGAGAGCGATGGTCGTGCTGATGTCGTCGAACTGCATCTCCTCGACGTGCGCGTTGTCCGGCGCAGGGGACCGGATCAGATATGTACTTAGCGTCTCCTGCTTGATGTAATCTCCGTGGGCATTGATTATCTCGCTCAGGTCTTCTCCGTGATAGTAGGTAAGAATGCGGTCGGCAATGTCGAATCCGGCATCGCGGCGCATATTCTGAATCCGATGCACCAACTCGCGAGCCTGGCCTTCCAGCAAAAGCTCGGTCGTGACTTCGGTCGAAACCGCGACAAGGAATCCGGCATCGGACACCGTGATCAGCCCCGGCGTGTCCTGTCTTGAGATCAGCACGTCATCGCCACCAAGCTCAACGCCGGCGATCTCCATGACGTAGTCCGGTCCAGCGAATTTCGCCGACTGCTCCGGGGTGAGCGCGTCCAGCGCGCTTCTGATCTCACCAACTTTGGCGCCGTACTTCGGACCCAGCATCGGCAGGTTGGGCTGCACGACGGTCTCCTGGACGTCGCTCTCGCCCTCTATGACCTCCAGCGTTCTGATGTTCAGCTCGTCGAGTATCTGCGGTGTGGCGGCGTCAAGAAACTCGCGCTCCTGCTGCGTTCTGGTGCTCACGAGGACCCTTTCGAGGGGCTGCCGAACCTTGATCTGTGCCCTGCTGCGGGCCGCTCTGCCCATCGAAGACACACGCTGCGCCAGCCTCGCAACTTCATTCAGACCCTCGTCCACGAGGGTCTGATCCGCTTCCGGATAGTCCTCCAGATGCACGCTCTCCCGCCCGTCCTCGAGGGACGCGGTCAGGTTGCGGTACATCGCCTCGGTGACGAAGGGTATGATCGGGGCAAGCAGCTTGGTGAGAGTGACCAGCACCTCGTAGAGCGTGGTGTAGGCCGCCAGCTTGTCCGTCACATCGTCACGGTCCGACTCTCCGGCCGCGTCATCGCCGCCCACCAGCCCGCTCTTCCAGAACCGTCTCCGGCTCCGGCGGACGTACCAGTTGGACAGCGACTCCACGAACTCCTCGGCCCGCCTCGCCGCCGGGTCCGGCTCGAATCCCTCCAGATTGGACGTCACGTCCGCTATGAGTTGGTGTAGCTCGGAGAGGACCCACTTGTCGAGGTCCGGCCTCTCCGACACGGGCGGGGCCTTCGTGTTGGGGTCGAATTGGTCTATGTTGGCGTAGGTTACGAAGAAGCTGTACACGTTCCACAGCGGGATGATGAAGCGCCTGCGCACCTCTTCGGCGGTGTTGAAACCGAAGTTGATGTTGTTCGCCGGGTCGTGTCGCGCGAAAGTCCAGCGCATCGCGTCGACCCCCATGCGTTCGGCGGCGTCCTCGAACCAGATGGCGTTTCCCTTAGACTTGTGCATTTCCTCGCCGTGCTCGTCGCGCATCAGCGCGTAGCTGAACACCAGCCTGAACGGCTCGGTATCCTCAAGCACCGTGCTCATGGTCAGGAGACTGTAGAACCAGTTTCTGAACTGACCGGGGAAGCTCTCGGATATCCAGTCGGCGGGGAACCACTCGCGCCAGTGTCCAGGGTCGTCTCGAAAGTCGAGAGTAGAGAACGGCACGATGCCCGCGTCCAGCCAGGGGTTGCCCACGTCGAGAATCCGCGACAGCTTCTTTCCGCAGCCGTTGCAGGCTATCTTGACCGCGTCCACCCACGGGCGGTGAGGGGAGTGTCCGTCGAACTGCTCCCAGCCCTCTACGGCCCTCTGCTCAAGCTCCTCCTTGGAGCCGAGCAGCTCGAAGTCTTCGCAGTCGTCGCACTCGAAGATAGGCAGTGCGAGGCCGTAGTAGCGCTTCTTGGAGATCATCCAGTCGTCCATGTTTCGGAGCCAATCGAGCTCGCGCGCCCTGCCGAACCCCGGTATCCATTCGATCTGCTCCGTCACCTCCATGAGTCGCTCGCGAATTGGGTCCATGTTGATGAACCATTCATCCACCAGACGGAACACAAGCTCAGTGCCGCACCGCCAGCAGACAGGGTAGCGGTGGCTGTACGGTTCGAGGTGGTAGAAGGCCTTCTTCTCTCTCAGGCTTTCGTAGATCGGCTCGTTGACGTCGAAGACGCTCATACCGGTGAGCCAGTCGAAACCTTCGACGAACACGCCGCTGTCGTCGAGCGGAGCTATGACGGTCAGCCCGTGTTCGCCGCTTAGGGCGAAGTCCTCTTTGCCCGCGCCGGGGGCGGTGTGGACTATTCCCGTGCCCTCGGACTCGGAGACTTCGTCCCACTCCACAACCCTGTGCTGCACACCGTCCTGCGCCGGAAGCTCGTCGAAAGGCCCACGGTACTTCAGGCCCACCAGATCGCCGCCGGGCATCTCTTCGAGCACTTCGACCTTGCCCCGGAGCACAGACAGCCGGGCCTTCGCGAGATACAGGACCTCGTCGCCGTTCCTGACCTTCGCGTAAGTCAAGTCGGGGTGGACGGCCGCCGCGACGTTGGACGACAGCGTCCAGGGGGTGGTCGTCCAGACCAGGAGAGACTCGCCCTCCAGGTGCTCCAGCGGGAACTTGACGAACAGGCCAGGGTGGGTGATCTCAACGTACCCTTCGGTTACGATCTCGTGCTCCGACAGCCCAGTGCTGCATCGGGGACACCAGGGCATAACGTCGGTGCCCTTGTAGATCAGATCCTTGTCCTGGCAGGTCTTGAGGAAGTGCCAGATGCCGTAGTTGTTCTCGTCGGACTTGGTGTGGTAGGAGTTGTCCCAGTCCATCCAGTAACCGAGCCTCTTGGACTGCTCGGAGATGATGTCGGCGAACCGGTCGACGCGGGCCTTGCACATCTCGACGAACTTCCCCACGCCGAATCCCTCGATGTCCCGCTTGGAGGTGAAGCCAAGCTCCTTCTCGACCTCGACCTCGATCCACAGTCCCTGGCCGTCGAAGCCGTTCTGGAACCGCTGCCTGTACCCCTGCATGTTGCGGAAGCGGAGGAAGAGGTCCTTGTAGCTGCGGCCCCATGCGTGGTGCACGCCCATCGGGTTGTTTGCGGTTATGGGGCCGTCGATGAACGAGTAGGTGTACTCAGACTCGCGATTGCGGAGTCTGTACTTGAGCGGGATCGAGTGGTCGTTCCACCAGTCGAGCGTCTCCCGTTCCATCGCGGCAAAGTCGACCCTGGAGTTGACTGGTTCAAACATCCGGTTCACTCCTGTCTGCGGCTCTTTCTCACCCTTACTCCCGGATCGAGTCCGGGACAGTCTCCAACTCTCTCCCATCAAAAGATAGAGAACTGGTGACTGATTTTCTTGGTAAAAGTAAAGCTCCCGTCCCCGGTTTTGTATCAGGGACGGGAGCCGGTATTCACTCAACCTGCTTCCGCGGTACCACCCACATTCCCGCCATTGGCGGACTCTTAGCTCCCGGTCAGTTGTATGACCGGGCTGCCCGTGTAACGGTGGGCGATGCCGGCGGAGCCTACTCGCCGCCCGCTGGCGGCTTTCGATCCGAAGCTCGGGAGGGATATTCGGAAGGTCTTCGGATGCCTGCTCTCACCGTACCAGACTCGCTTGACCGGAAGGGTCCTTCTTACTCGTCTCCGTCTCGGCTTTTGGAGTTTTTCAATGGTCTGAGCTTAGCAATGGGCCAGACCTGTGTCAAAACCGCTAAGCGAGCGATGCGGATACGCTCAGATCCACGTTGCCGACCATGGCGCGGGAGATCGGGCAGCCGTCCTTTGCAGCCTCGGCTGCCGCTACGAAGTCCTCCTCGCTGATGCCGTCAACCGAGCCCTCGACGGTGAGGGCGCTGGATACGACGGTCGGCGCGCCGTCCACGAAGTCGAGTGTAACGCTCGCACTCACTTCCAGCTTGCCGGGGGGCGTTCCGGCGCGGGTGAGTCCTGCGGACAGCGCCATGCTGTAGCACGACGCGTGAGCCGCCGCGAACAGCTCTTCAGGGCTGGTGTTGCCTTCCGACCCCCCGAAGCGTGTGGGCTGAGTTACCGCCATGTCCGAAAAGGCACCCGTAGCCCCGGACACTCGCCCGCCGCCGCTCGTGAGGTCGCCTTCCCATGTGGAATTCGCTGTTCTTGTCTCTGCCATCGAAACTCCTCCTTGCGAGAGTATCTGCTTGTTTCAGGTATCTGGCGACGTTGCAGGTCGCTCACGGTGGGAATTGTATCACTTCCGTCCGCTCGTGACATGCCGACTTGGGAATGCGGGCGGGGCAATACTTGCTGTCCGGAGCCGGATGGAGTGTAGTGCCCGCCCCCGTATCGGAGTACGGGGTGACGGTGTCTTCGGAAAAGTTTTTCAAATGCCTGCCCCGCCTGCCCCACTTGCCCCAGCCAAAGCTAACGAGCAATCGGTCCAGCTTTGAGGTCGGGGCAGTTTGGTGATTTTAAGCCTGCCCCGCATCTGCCCCACCTGCCCCCATTTGGGGGATTCGACCCTTAGACGGAGATCAGTGCGGGTCACGCTCTTTGATTGGGCTTGAATGTTCATGGGTTCTAATAAAAAGGATAGCACGCCGTTGGAGAGGGTTGTCAAGTGGGCGGATGACGATGAATTGAGGTGGTCTATGAGTCGAAATGCGGTCGCTCCGGTTGACTGACCGTGCGGGTCAAAATACAATCGGCCTGCCTAGAGTCAAAGTAGAGAAAGAGGTGACGGCAGTGGCAGTCGTAGGATCGGGCGACTTTCGATACGAGCGAGTTCCGACGTGGCCCAACATGCCGAAGTACTGGGAGTTCGGGCCGGCTTCGGACGGCGCGGTGAACTCGAAGGATGAGGTCCACATCTTCAGCAGGGGAGACCATCCGCTGACGATCTGGGACAAGGACGGTAATTTCATCAGCTCTTGGGGCGAGGGGACGTTCTCGGCGAACCCGCACGGCATCTACATTGCGCCCAATGACAATGTGTGGCTGGTGGACCGCGATTATCACATAGCGACCGAGTACTCGCCTTCGGGAGAGATACTGCGGAGGCTGGGCAGCAAGCTGGAGCCTTCTCCGTCGTTCGTCGGTCTGCCGTTCAACATGCCGTCCGGACTGGCCATCGCCCCGGACGGGAGCCTGTTCGTCTCAGACGGCTACGGCGGTCACCGCGTCCACAAGTTCTCCGCTGATGGGGAGCTCCTGAAGTCGTGGGGCAAGCAGGGAACTGGGCCGGGAGAGTTCGCACTGCTGCACAATATCTGGGTGGACAGGAACAGCCGAGTCTATATCGCGGACCGTGAGAACAACCGGATGCAGCTATTCACGGACGAGGGGGAGTTCATCGAAGAGTGGACTGACATGACTGCGCCCGGAGACCTGTGGATCCAGGACGACATCATTTACGTCATCGAGCAGGGCGGCGGCAACGGCGTCAGCATCTGGACCATGGAGGGTGAGCTGATCACGCGGTGGCGCGGAAACGAGGGAGCCGGACTTGGAACGCTGATCGGCGGACACGGTATCTGCGTCGATTCGGACGGCAGTATCTACGTGACTGAGATCGGGCAGGGGGAAAGGGTCTCGAAGTTCGTTAGGGTGTAGTCCGCCTACTACGTTGGTAGGTGATGAGATGCTTCGGCTCCACTTCGTTCCGCTCAGCATGACAGTGTGTAGGTGGCCTACGCCGTGCGCGCTACTGAGAGAGCGACGACTCTCCGCGCACCGGCCTTCTTGAGCGCGGACGCACACGCAGACGCGGTGGAGCCTGTCGTAACGAGGTCGTCGACCAGCAGGACGTTCATGCCGCTCAGATCGGATTCAGACACGAACCCGCCCTGGACATTCAACCACCTGTCGTCTCTTGATGCTGTCTGGAGCTGGGACGGCGCGTTACGCACTCGGCGCAGGAAGGCCTCACGCACGGTCGTATCTAGCAGGGGGCCGAGTTGGGAGGCGATCAGCGCGGCTTGGCTGTAGCCCCGCTTCCTGACCCTCGATGGATGGCTGACCACTGGCACTATTACGTCGTAGATCGTTCGCTTTCGACGATAGTGCGTGGCGAGGAGCTCGGCCAGCTCCGGCGCGATGGCGCGGACGCCCTGGTACTTTAGGAGGGTGATGGCCCTGTGGATCGGGCTGGTCTGGACGTACAGGTACGGCGCGTCGATGCGGTCGATTGCGGGCTTCTTATCGCGGCACCATGAGCATGTTCCGTTTACGCCGGGACTGGCGCAGACCCTGCACATCGGGTCGTCGAGAGTAGGCATCCGCGCTACGCATCCATCGCAGATGAATCTGCCCACACGGAAGCAGCCGAGGCATCGTATGGGATACAGGACGTCCAGGACGGCGCTGAGCGCGCCTTTCGCGGCTTGCGCTATCCCACCTTCTATCCCACCAGCCAACGGCTCAGCTCTTCCCGATTGCGGTTGAGCCAGGCGATGTTGATCTCCATACGCTCCAAGCCCTGTCGAATCGTTCGATCCGCCGCCGGAACCGGGTGGTTATCGAAGAACTCGATGACCTCTTGGCGCTTCTCCTCGGTGGTGAACAGCGAGGATATGCCCACGAGTCGCATGAGGGCGAATCCGCCCTCTCCGTAGCGCCGGTCGAACTCATCCCAGTTGTCCTTGAGGAACTGCCAGGCCAACTCCTGTCCGTGACGGTTCGACGCCACGAAGACCATCACCCTGATGGTGTCCTGTGAGCGGACGTGCTCATCTTCCAAAGATCGCTCCAGCGTCGTCTGAAGGAGGGCCTGGTCTTGGAAGCTGCACAGCGCTCCGAGGAACCGCATCTTCTCCTCGTGGAGGGTCGCGGCTTTCTCCAGGTCCCACATCGTGTCGTACAGGGAGTTGTCTCCGCGCTTGGCGGCCATGGAGAAAGTTACTGAGCGCAGGTCGGCGGGAAGGTTGGCGGGGTCGTCGAAGTATGCGCTGAACCTGCGCGAAGCTTCGGACAATGTATCGTCGTCCTCGAAGCGGCCCAACTGGCCCAGCGCGGTCGATCTGAGAAGAGACTCGCGGTGTCCCTCTGTGGAACGGGCGACCCAGCCGATGCGGTCTCCGATCGGCTTGAAGATGCTTCTGCCGAATGCCTGGTAGGCGGTGTGGAACTCTTCGTCGGAGAGCAGGTTGTCGAGGGCGTTGAGCGAGGCGGCGAGGTCGCCCGTGACCGAGGCGTCGGTCTCATTGGAGTACGCCTCGGCGAAGTCTAGGAAGGTCACCGCCGAGATGTGGCCCGCCTTGGCGAGGGCGTAGGCGTCGGACTGGAGTCCAAGCCGGTCTTGGGCGGGGAGCGTCAGGTTTCTGACGGGCGCCTTGAGTCTGTTTAGCTCTTCGTCCGAGTACATGACCCGGTAGAATCCCGACTGGCCAGGGTTGATCTTGATCCACTCGTCGCCTGAGCCGTGCGATGCGGGCTCCAGAGATAGCGCGGAATCGGCCTCCTCCATCAGCACGCGGACCGGTTCGGCATTCGACGCGGTACGCGCGGTCACTGGCACCTTCCACACGGTCGTGTCTGCGTCGTCCGTTTCCAGCGCGGCGTCGTACAGGAATCTCGACTGCGACAGCGCGGCGTCAATCTTCTCCTCTGGGCGGCTTACCGATACGTCCAGCACGGGGTATCCGGTCTGCGACGTCCAGGACTCCATGATCGCGGCCACTGGCTGGCCGGACGCCTCGC
Source organism: Dehalococcoidia bacterium (assembly GCA_047515825.1). Taxonomy (GTDB): domain Bacteria; phylum Chloroflexota; class Dehalococcoidia; order Lucifugimonadales; family UBA1123; genus VXRN01. Next base: position 3,812 of record JAKZVY010000080.1, on the reverse strand, counting down.
CCAGCGCGTTCCAGAGATCGGTGGTGCGGGCGTTGGCGTACCGGTGCCGGTCGATGTAGATCTGGAGGCCGGCCTTGAAAGTGTCGGCGCCCAGGTAGTGCTCCAACATACGCAGGATAGAGCCGCCCTTGGAGTAGCTTATGGCGTCGAAAAGCTGGCCGATCTCAGCCGGGTTGTTCACGTCCTGCTCAATCGGGTGCGAGTTGCGCAGTCCGTCGAGGTTCAGCGCGTCCGACGTGTCGTGCGTCAGGAACTGCGTCCACATCTCCCACTCAGGGTGTAGGTGGTCGACGGCCTTGTCGCCCATCCATGAGGCGAAGCTCTCGTTAAGCCAGAGGTCGTCCCACCACTCCATAGTTACCAGGTTGCCGAACCACTGGTGCGCCATCTCGTGGGACACGATAGCGGCGACGATCTCCCGGGTGCCCGCCGAGCTGTTTTCGGGATCGACCAGCAGCGCGACCTCGCGGTAAGTGATCGCGCCCCAGTTCTCCATGGCTCCGGCGGCGAAGTCGGGCAGGGCGATGTGGTCGAGCTTGGAGAGCGGGTAGGGGATTCCGAAGTAGTCGTGGAAATAGTCCAGCAGGGCCATGGATGTTTCCAGGGCGAACCGGCCCTTGTCCTCGTTCCCCCTGGTGGCCCAGACGCGCATAAGCACGCCGTCGGTCGTCCTGTCCTGGACGCAGGCGATGTCGCCGACAACGAAGGCGAGCAGATAGGTCGACATGACCGGAGTCGGCGCGTACCTGACCGCCTTCCGTCCGTCGCCGGTGGAGGTGGTCGAGACCGGCTCGGTGTTCGACAGCGCCTCCATCTCTTCGGGAACTATGAGAGTCACGTCAAACGTGGCCTTGACGGCGGGTTCGTCCCAGCAGGGAAACGCGCGCCTGGCGTCGGTGGACTCGAACTGAGTCGCCGCCATCCATCTCTGGTTGCCGTCGTGGTCGGTGTAGGATGAGCGGTAGAACCCTCGGAGCTTGTCGTTCAGCTCGCCGGTGAAAACAAGGTAGAGCTGCGCGGAGCCGGCCGGAATCTCGGCTTCCAGGGCCAGCGTTACGGTCTCTTTCTCTTCGTCGAATGAGGCTGCCGCGTCGTGGGTCGAGCCGTCGGGGAGGGTCACGCTCGCCGACTGGATTTCGATCTCCGCGCTGTTCAGGATGATTGCCGATGTCGGCTCCGCGAGCTCGACATCGACCATCTCGCTACCCTTGAAGGTGAACGTATCGAGGTCTGGCTCCAGCGTGAGCCTGTAGCCGGTTGGGCGGACGTTCGTCGGCAGCTTCCACTCGTTAGATGATGTCATTGCATGTCCTGTTGGATTGTGCTGACGGCGGTGAAGCTCCGGTGTCAGGAGGCCGTCCAGTTGGGCGCGCGCTTCTCAGAGAAGGCCTTTGGCCCCTCGACGCGGTCCGCAGACGCGATCTGCTTCTGCTGCTCGCTGTAGTTCCTGCTGAACGCGATCTCCAGGGGCCAGTCGAGACCCTGGTAGGCCATCTGCTTGCTGGCGCGCACGGACAGGGGAGCACATTCGAGTATCTCGTTGGCCCATCGCTCGGCTGTCGGAATCAGGTCGGACAGCGGCACCACCTCGTTGACCAAGCCTATGCGGTACGCCTCCTGTGCCTTAATACGCCTGCCGGTCAGCATCATTCCCAGGGCGACCTTGGTGGGGACGTGCCTGGGAAGCCTGAACACGCCGCCCGCGCCCGCGTACAGTCCGACTCTCGGCTCGGGCAGGCCGACTTCGGCATGGTCGGCGGCGATGATGATGTCGCAGGCCATGGCGAGCTCGAGTCCACCGCCGAGGGCGTAGCCGTTGACTGCGGCGATGATCGGCTTCCAGCACTCGAAGTTGGCGGTTATGCCGCCGAACGGGGCGCGGATGGCACGCTCTTCGGGACGGTCTCGGTTCTGGTCTCGCTCAGCCGTGTATCTCAGGTCGTTGCCCGCGCTGAAAGCGCGCTCACCTGTGCCGGTCAAGATGGCGATCCAGGCGTCGGGGTCGTCGTTGAACCGCGTGAATGCTTGGTAAAGCTCGGCGTTCGCGGGTGGGTGGAGCGCGTTGAGGCGCTCGGGCCGGTTGATGGTGACGTAAGTGATGCGGCCCTTTTGCTCGTAGGTCAGGAACTCGTAGGACATTGGCTTATTACCTCGCATGGTGGATGTTGGTACGGCCAGAGTATAGCAAAGGCGCGGCTCACCAGGCGTGTCCCCATCTGTCCCTGAACGCGACCTCCTCGACTGGGGCGCGCGTGGTGGGGCCGTAGCTGGCGTTGCTCGCGGGGAATCCGATTGGCAGCAGCGCGGCGGTCTCGACGTTGTCCGGGATGCCGAGGAGCTCCTTGATCTCGTCTTCGTACTGCTTGTGCAGGCTGGTAAGGCAGCTCCCAAGTCCGAGGCCGCGCACCGCAAGCAGCAGGTTCTGGACGGCGGGGAAGATGGAGCCGCCACGACCCATGGAGGACGGCTCTCCGCCGTGCTCCATGCAGGCCATTATCAAGACCGGGACCTCGGCCATGTGCCGCGCGAGATGGTCGGCGGACCTGCGGACGTGGCTCTGAATGTCGGGCGGACTCGGGTTCTCGGAGCCGTAGGCGCGCTCCCACGCCCTTTCGTAGTAGTCGGCGATGACGTCCTTGGCGGCCTGATCACGGATCACGAGGAACTTCCAGCCCTGCCTGTTGCCTCCGCTCGGCGCCTTGGTCGCGGCCTCGATCAGCCGGTGGATCGTCTCGTCGGGCACCGGCTCGTCGGTGAAGTATCGTATCGCCCGTTGCGAGTAGAGGGCATCGAACAGATTGATGTCTTCTGACATGGTGATTCTCCTGGTGGGGTGTAGGGTAAGTGTACGCAGAGAGGGGGCGGTGGGCAATGGGCAGGGTGGGGAAGAATAGATGGGGACTTGCAGGGGAGAGGGCCGATAGAGAAAGTTCCGCTTTGACCCGTTGCCAGCTTTCCCCTAACATCCAGGATGCGGTAGAGTTCATGCCGTTCGTTTTCTGTGACGGGTATAGACACCGGCTGGTCGGTTGAGGCAGACATGAACACCAGAATTCTTGAGATACTGAGGTCTTACCTGATCGGTGACATCGACTTCGACACGCTCGAAGACCGGGTTATCTCACTTGCTTGGGAGGTTGACGGCGAAGATCGTCACCTTGTGGATCAGATAGCCGTCGAAATATCATATGTCAAAGATGAGGTATCTGACGAGGATCTCTTCAGAGCACGCATCGCAGATCTGACTGTGCAGGAAGTCTCCCAAGCGGTGCCGTAGCAAGCGCCCGGACGCGGGTGTATGCATCCCCACTGAGACTGCTCAGGACTTACCGCGCGAGCCTTTGTTGGGGGGCTTGGGAAGAGACCGCGGTCGGTAGTCTGGTAGCTGGGGTGGCTGGCCGCCTCTGATTTCGATTGGCGACTGAGCCTGCTTGATGCCTATCGGTTTGGATGCCATGTCTCCTCCGGCAGAGCAAAAACTGGCTGAGTTTGCTCAGGACTTCCTGATAGCCTTGCCTCCGGGTGGTTTGCCTGGGACAGGCGTCGGTGGAGGTGGAGCTTGCCTTGGCCCCGTGCCTTTCTTCACCACTCTGACGGATGTCTTTGCGGATGGCAACGCAACCTTCTAATCTGAGCGGACTCAGGACTTTCTTCGTGAGCCCTTATCGGGGCGCTTGGGAAGCGACCGTGATTGCTGGTCGGCAAGTTGAGTTGGTTGACCGCCTTTGATGATAATCGGAGATTGAACCTGCTTGGTGATTCTCCCTTCGCGCTTGCCCGTTCGTTTGGATGTCATGGGGAACCTCCCTTGG
>JAKZVY010000079.1:0-5991 GCA_047515825.1 Dehalococcoidia bacterium | reverse complement strand
GTCCGACAAGGGCAGGGAGTTCGTCGTCAGCACAATACCGTTCGCAAACCCCGGAGACAGGGTGCGCTCGGTGGACAACGTCAGCCGGGCACTCACCTCGGGCCTAGTCACCACGATCACCGCCGGAGAGTGGTCTTTCCTGTTCAGCGTGGAGCCGGGCATGTCCGAGCTATACCACCTCCCGTCCGATCCCGGACAGGCCACCAATCTCGTACACCAGCACCCCGAGATCGCCAGGGAGATGCACCAGTTCCTGATGAAATTCATGCGGGACACCAACGTCCCGGAGGGCCTCATCGTACCCCGCCGCGAACTGCTGCTCTAGCTACTGTATGACCGCCCTACCGTCCACGTTGAGGTACTGGCCGGTGATGTTCCTCGCGTCCTCCGACGCCAGGAACGCCGCCGCCTTCCCTATGTCCTCGGGCGTCTGCACGCGAGCGAGCGGCATGATCGGCTCGTAGCGGTCTAGGAAGACCTGCTCTGGATCTGCGCCCGCGAGCGACGGGTCGCTGTTGATCTGCGCCTTCGCGCCCGTCTGCTGGAAACGTGTCCACACCGCGCCCGGACAGATGGCGTTGGCGTTGATGTTGAAAGGCCCCTCGCTGATCGCCAGCCCTTGCGTGTATCGGATCACGCCCGCCTTGCTGACCCCGTACGCTCCGGGCGCGCGGCGCGCGCCGAGGCCCGCGATGGACGCGATGTTGATTATCTTCCCGTACCTTCGTTCGCGCATGTGCGGAAGCGCGGCCTCAGTGCAGTGGACGACCCCCTTGACGTTAATGTCGAACGTCACGTCTCAGTCCACCTCGCGATCTCCCTCGTCGGTCCGTCTGCCCGGAGCCGAGGCCACACCGGCGTTGTTGACCAGGATCTCCAGACCGCCCCACTCTGTCAGGACACTTTGCACCGCCCGGTCTGCCGATCCCCGGTCAGTCACGTCCAGTTCCAGGGCGAGCGATCTCGACTCGCCGATCTCCTCCGCCACGCTCCGCGCCGTATCGGCATCGAGGTCCGTGACGGCGACCATCGCCCCCTGCTCCGCGAGCACTGCGGCTATTCCGCGACCGATACCGGTCCCGGCTCCGGTCACAAGTGCCCTGTTGCCCGTGAGATCTGCGATCATTCGAGACTCCTCCTGTGGCTCCCTCACACGTCCTGTGAACAGGATAGCATCTGTCGCGCAGTCACGGTTCAGGAATATGAAAGGCTCGGGGGAATCTTGATTGTTTGAGAGCAAGCCCTTATTCGGGGCCGTCTTCATGTGGTCTGAAGTGATGGGGGGAGGCGAACAATACGCCTCCCCTCATTACACGGGATATTAGTACCTGCCCGTGGTAGCTCGCGTACGCTGTCCTCTGAAGCAGTCGCTACAGTAGACCGGGCGGTTGCCTCTAGGCAGGAAAGGCACAGTGGTGTCTTTGCCGCATTCGGCGCATACCACAGGATGCATCTCCCGAGGGCCTCGATCGTACCCACCGCCGAAGCTATCGCTATCGCTGTTGCGCTGGCTGCGCTTCGCCTGACGGCAGGTCGGGCACCGCTTGGGCTCGTTTGTGTAGCCCTTTTCGGCGTGATACGTCTGGTCGTCAGCGCTGAAGGTGAACGGTTGCCCACACTCAACACACGTTAGGGTTCTGTCCTCGTAACTCATTGGAATCCTCCTTTCAGTAAGTAGTTGACAAGTAGACTGGGACACCATGGCAAGAACCGCAACAGGCCTTGTCAGGCCCGGAGGGAAGCTAATGAGGAACCGAGGAATGATCAGGGAACCAAGCGATAACCGTAGGAGCTCAGAGTGCTGCCACCATGAACAGTATAGCACATAACCCGCTCTTAGACAGAATTACGTCAGCCTGATACAATTTGCCGCGATTCGAGAGACTGACCGCGTAGCGTTAGTAGTCCAAACGGGCGAAGGAGAGGTTTCCATGAAAGCCGTCGTGTACCAGGGACCGTTCAGCGTGTCCGTAGAGGAAGTTCCCGATCCCGAGCTGCAGCACCCGAACGACGTGATCGTCAAGATTACCTCAAGTTGCATCTGCGGCTCCGACCTGCACATGTACGAGGGTCGGACAGCCGCCGAGCCGGGCATCATCTTCGGCCACGAAAACATGGGCGTAATCGAAGAGGTCGGGTCCGCCGTCAAGTCGCTGTCCGCAGGCGACAGGGTCGTCATGCCGTTCAACGTCGGCTGCGGCTTCTGCAAGAACTGCCAGCGCGGGTTTACCGGATTCTGCGTCACTGTCAATCCCGGATTCGCCGGCGGCGCATACGGATACGTCGCTATGGGGCCATGGCGCGGCGGACAGGCCGAATACCTGCAGGTGCCCCATGCCGACTTCAACTGCCTACCTCTCCCAGCCGGGGACGAGTTCGAGTCTGACTTCGCGCTGCTTGCCGACATCTTCCCCACCGGCTATCACGGCGCGCAGCTTGCCGAGGTCAGCCCCGGCGAGAGTGTCGCCGTATGGGGCGCGGGCCCCGTCGGTCTCATGGCCACCTATAGCTGCATCATCAGGGGAGCGGCGGAGGTCTACTCCATAGACCATGTGCAGGAGCGCCTCGACAAGGCCAGCGAGGTCGGCGCTGTCCCCATCAACTTCGACGACGGCGACCCGGTGCAGCAGATAAGGGACCTGCGCGGGGGCGACGGTGTTGACAAGACGATCGACGCCGTGGGCTATCAAGCCGCTGCCCAGGGGTCGTCCGCCGCCGGAGGCGAGCAGGATGAGATCCCCAACGTCGTCCTCAACCAGATGATCGACCTGATCAATCCCACCGGCATGATGGGAATTCCGGGGCTGTACGTACCGTCCGACCCCGGTGGAGTAGACGAGGGCGCCAAGCGCGGCGCTCTGTCCATCAACTTCGGCAGGTTGTTCGAGAAGGGCCTGCGGCTGGGTACGGGTCAGTGCAACGTCAAGCGGTACAACGCCTACTTGCGCGACCTGATTATCTCCGGGAAGGCTACTCCCAGCTTTGTGGTGTCCCACGAGGTGCCGCTCACCGACGCCGTCGATGCCTACGACAAGTTCGACAAGCGCATCGACGGATACACCAAGGTCATCCTGAATCCATAAGAGGTTCCATCATGCGCGTAGGAAGCGAACAGAACTCATACGATTGGATCGACAACTGGGCCAAGATTCCAGAGAGCGACAGCTCCCGCATGGGCTGGGCGCATCCCGGCATCGTGGTCACAGAGTCGGGAAACGTCATAACCTGCCACCCCGGCGACCCGATAGTAATGACCTTCGACGGGGACGGGAACCTCCTATCCTCCTGGCGGGGCGACTTTGCGGACGCGCATGGGATCACCCTAGTCAACGAGGACGGCGTCGAGTTCCTGTGGATAGCGGATAACGGCTCCAAGAGAAGCCACGGGCACGACTATGACTACCCTCCGGGCGCATCAGATGAGTCTGGCCAGGTGTTCAAGACCACGCTGGACGGCGAGGTGGTCATGACGCTCCAGACACCTCCCCATCCGGTTTACGAGACCACGCGCTACTCCCCCACGACCGTCGCGGTAAACGAGGAGCGGTTCGGGGGCAACGGCGACGTCTGGGTCGGCGATGGGTACGGCGCAAGCCACGTCCACAGGTTCACCAGGGACGGCGAGTACGTCAGCAGCATCAACGGCGAGGAGGGCGCCGGAGCGTACAACTGCCCTCACGGCATCTACATCGACCGCCGTAAGTCCGAGCCTGAGCTTTACGTGGCGGATCGCGCCAACTCACGCGTTCAGGTCTACGACATGGAGGGCGGATTCAAGCGGTCCTTCGGCACCGACTTCCTGACCACGCCAAGCGGCTTCGTGACACACGGCGATCTGATGGTAATCGCCGAGCTCCGCGCGCGCCTGGCCGTCACCGATCTGAACGACGAGCTGCTCACGTACCTCGGCGAGAACGAGCAGGTGTGCGAAGTAGAGGGCTGGCCCAACAATACGGGCGACGAGGGCCGGATAGTGCCCACCTCCCTATTGCAGACCGGCAAGTTCAACAGCCCTCACGGGCTGGCCGTCGACGCAAACGGCAACCTCTACGTGGCCGAATGGCTCATCGGCGGCCGCGTGACCAGGCTGAACAGGTCCTGAGGACTGCCGGGGCGATTCAGTCCCGGTTCCTCAGGTCCGCCGCCGGCACCTCCAATGACGTGAAGACATGACCGGCATATGGACCAACACAGGAGAGGGTTGGGAGTTGGGTTCGCCCCAACCCTTCCAAGACGAATCCACTCTGCACCGTCTCATACACGAAAACCCTCGTCTACTGCCGTTAGCCGGCTCCCCCCGCCTCACGGTCTTGGGATCTGAAATACTACTGGGAACCGGATACGCCGACATTCTGGCGGTCGAGTCGTCAGGACGCCCTGCTGTCATCGAAGTAAAGCTCGCCAGTAACTCAGAGGCGCGTAGGGCCATAGTGTCGCAGGTCTTAGCGTACGCGGCGTTCCTCCAGGGATTCGACGTCGAGAGCCTTGAGCGAGGTCCTCTTAGCAGGCCACTTGAGGATGCGGGCTATAGCTCCATACTCGAAGCGGCACAGGGTCAAGACCAAGAAGGGGCTGTGGACGCTGATTCGTTCAACACTTCATTGCAGGAGTATCTGGATCATGGCGGTTTCAGATTGGTTCTCGTATTGGATGAAATTTCGGCCGAGTTGGAAAGGGTTGTTGCCTACCTAGATGCCATAACTGTTCAGGCACTGACGATTGACCTTATCACTCTTACGGTCTATGAAGTGAATGGAGCGCAGGTTGCTTTACCCCAACGCGTCTCACCCGACCTCAGTGTAACGATGCCTTACCCTGTGTCCGGCAGGACGAGGCCCAGAGCGTCTACCGCAATCACGTCGGACGGCTCCGATGTATTTCGGGCTTCGATAGATGGCTTCACTGGAGAAGTCCGCGAGAAGTTCGACGAGTTGATTGCATGGGCTGAGCGAGTGGCCTCGCTGCCGAATATACGCCTGTTCAGTTCTGCCGGTGCCGACCGGTTCACGCTCGTACCTAGGATCATGCCGGATCGTGTCGGCCTGGTGACCATTTGGAACGAAAGTCAGCAACCATACATATCCGTTTTCCGGTCAGTGTTCGAACGGCTCGCCCCTAACTCGATAGAGCCTGTTGAGCAAGCGATTGCGCCGACAAAGATTGGGCAGGGGAACGTCGTTTACAACATCACACCTCAGGTTCTTGAAGCGCTGACGGCAGCGTATGAAGAGACTGGCGAAAAGTGATTCTCGGGAAGAACACATCCCTAGCTCAAATGCCCGCGTCAACAGGGGCATCTGGAATCTCGCCAGTGACTATGGAAAGCAGAAGTTCGCCAATACGCTTGGGCGCGAAGATTGCAGCATCGCGGGAAGCGATAATCTCTGGCACGCTCCACCAATGATGCTCCAGTAGGTACTCTTCCTCTATCTCGTTCATGGACGTGGGCGCGACATCGAAGCGAGGGACTTGCAGTAGATAGAATCACTCCGGCGAAGATACTGTCCCGTACCTCGATACGAGGCTGGAGTCCACTCGGTGCTTAGTTTGTGCCGACGTATGGCCCCCGGCTCTTGTAATCACACATGCTGGTCCACCAGGATCGGGTTGCCGTCCGGGTCCAAGGCCACAAAGCTCGCCGGCCCCGTACTGGTTTCGTCTGCTTCACTGACCAGGTGTACGCCCTTCGCCTTTAGCTCCCGCTGAAGCTCGCGCACGTCCGTAAACGTATCGAGCGGCTGAGCTTCCCCGTCCCAACCCGGATTGAATGTCAGGATGTTCTTCTCGAACATCCCCTGGAAGAGACCGATGGTGCAATTGCCGTTCCTGAGGATCTGCCAGTTCTGTGAAGCGTCGCCTCCGACAACCTCGAACCCGAACTTCTCGTAGAAGACCCTCGAAGCTTCCAGGTCCTCCACCGCCAGGCTAACCGAAAACGCGCCGAGTTCCATGTTGTCCTCCTCCCATACTGTTCCGATATCGTCTCGCGGC
>JAKZVY010000078.1:0-3551 GCA_047515825.1 Dehalococcoidia bacterium | reverse complement strand
GAGTATGGCGATGCCGTTCATAAAGGGCATAGGACCCCTCGAGCTCGTAATCATCTTGGTCATCGTGATGATCATCTTCGGTGTGGGCCGACTGACTGAGATCGGCGGGGCGCTTGGGAAGTCAATCCGCGAATTCCGCAGGGCCTCGACCGATGACGTATCAGATGACAGTTCTGAATCCAAGGACAAGCCGAAGCAGGAGACCACCTAGCGCCCGACTTTTATCCCGACATCTATTTTCCGGACGCCGCTCAACATGGGCGGCGTTTTTGATTCAGAGACGGCTACTCAGAGCTCAGCGCGGGAGTCCGACGCCCCCTCGCGGCCAGCTTCGCCAGCCATATGCTAACTTCGTAGAGGATGATGATCGGTCCGGCGACCAGCGCCTGGTTGATGGGGTCGAACGTGGGCGTGATCATCGCGCCGAGAATGAACGCCAGCACCACAGCGTAGCGGCGATTCTTCGCCAAAAACTCTGGAGAGACGACGCCTATCTTGGCTAGGAAAAACAGCACCACAGGCATCTCGAAGATGATCCCCATCCAGAAAAGCAGCGTCAGCATCAGGTTCACGTAGCTTCCTATGGAGATCATCGGGACAGCGACGTCGCTGCCGAAGTCCTGCAGAAACCCGATCATCGGGGGAAACAGCACCCTGTATCCGAACGCAGATCCGGCAACGAACATCAGCACGCTCACCGGCATCAGCACGTACAGGTAGCGGCGCTCCTTCGGGTTCAGGCCGGGCGCTACGAACATGACCACCTGGAAGAGGATGAACGGCAGCGCCGCGAATATCCCCACGAGGAGCGACGCCTTGGCGGCAATGCCGATAAACTCCGTCAACTGCGTGTAGACGGGCTTACCCAAAGGAGTGTCGGCGAACTGCTCCGCCGGTCCCATCAGAAACTTGAGCACCTGCTGGTGGAACGCGAAAGCCAGCGCGGTGGTGACCAGCACCGATATCGCGGAGTAGGTCACGCGACGCCTGAGCTCCAGAAGATGCGACCTCAGCGGAAGCTGCTCGTTCTTCATCTGGTCTCGCCGGGCTCATCCGACGTCTGGTCAGGACGTGGCTCACTCTGACGCAAAAACGCCACCGGCCCGTCTGCGTCATCTGCCGACTGCTCCGGCTCCTGCGTCCTCCGGATGGGAGATGCAGAAGACGTTTTTACGTCGCGGACTGCGTTTACCATCTTGATCTCGTCATCCTCGACGACGATTCGCGGCAACTCCGAGGCTAACCTCCTCCCCTCCTTCACCGCGTTGCCGAGGAACCGCGCCGCGTCGATCAGCCGCTCGGGACCCAGGAACACGAACGCAACTATGAGTATAAGAAGGATCTCCAAAGAGCCAATGCCCAGAAAATTCAAGGAGCAGCCTCCAGATCAGTCCCCAGCCTGCAGTCGGTACACCTGCCATAGTAAGGGACTTCATTGAGGGGACGCAATTTGGCCTCGACTCCGACTCCGCGTAGTAGCCTGACCAGAAGGCACAGCGGCAGCCCCACAACGTTCAGGTAGCAGCCTTCGACGTTCGAGACGGGGGCGAAGTCGCCATCCTGGACCGCGTAGCCGCCCGCTTTGTCCAGCGGCTCGTGCCGCGCGATGTACTTCTCGATCTCTCCATCCGAGTAGTCACGGGTCAGTACCGAGCTGCTCTCCGCGCCGGTGATTGTTCTCCCCGTAGCGGTATCGAGGACAGCCACACCCGTGACCACTTCGTGCCGCCGGTTCCTCAGACGCCTCAGCATCGACCTCGCGTGCACGTCAGACTCAGGCTTGCCGAGGATTTCACCGTCCAGCGCCACAACGGTATCGGCACTAACGAGACAGCCCAACTCCGATCCGAACGGGCCTGCGCCGAGTTTAGAGACCGCGCACCTGACCACATAATCGTCTGGAGCTTCTCCCTTTAGGGGTTCGGGTTCTGTGCCGCGAGACCCGGCAACGTCCACGCGGCCGCCGAACGCGGATACGATCTCCCGTCTCCTCGGTGACGACGACAGCAGGGTTAAGCTCGCCCTTTCGTCCTGAGTCAATGTTTGCGCCCTATACGCATGATGGTCACGGACTCTATGTGATACGTCTGGGGAAACATGTCCACCGGCTGCACTTCGACGACCTCGTATCCTCCTCGCACCAGAACGTCTAGGTCGCGCGCAAGCGACTGCGGGTCGCATGAGACGTAAGCGACCTTCTCTGGCGCGAGGCTCACCAGCGAGTCGAGCGCCTGAGGGTGGCACCCGACGCGGGGAGGGTCGAGCACAACCGAGCCGGGCGGACCGTCCAGCCCACACGTACCGATCAGGTCGGCAAGCGCATCCTCGGTCTTTAACTGGACGAACTCGACATTATCCAGACCCTCGGCGTTCGCGATACCGTCTTTGACCGCTGACGCTGACTCTTCGATGGCGATAGCTCTCCGAACATGGGGCGCGAGTAGTATCGCAATTACGCCGACGCCCGCGTATGCGTCCACCAGCACGTCGTCAGGTTGCAGATCCAGCCCCCGCCGGACGAGGTCGATGAGATTCTCCGCTTGCGCCGTGTTAACCTGGAAGAAGGACGGCGACGCCACTCTCAGGTCGCGATCTCCCATCCTCTCGACGAAGTGGGTCTGCCCAGACACGACCCCGATGTCCGGGTTCTGAAAGGTGGGCTGGACGAGCAGGTCGCCGGTATTAGCGCCAACCCTGATCGACATGTTCGTCGTCTCTCCAGCGCGGTCATGGAACTCGACCAGCGTCGTGTTGATCAGCGGGTCCATCAACATGCAGTGCTCGATTCTGACGAACCTCCGCGTAATCCGGTTGGAGAAGCCCAGTTGTCCATCGCGCCGCACCGTGAAACGCGCGTGGTTGCGGTAGTAGAACGTCTTCGGAGCGGGCAGAGTGTCGTTCACTTGGACTCCGGCCAGCGAGGGGTGCTTCTCCAGGCATCGCTTAATCGTCTCCCGCTTGAAGGCGAGCTGCGTCGCGTAGTCAACATGCTGCCACTGGCACCCCGAACACCTGCCGCTGTATCCACACCGCGGCCTGACACGGGCGGGGGAGGGTTCTATCACCTGCGCCACTATGCCGGAGACGCGCTCCTTGCGCCGCCGCCGGTATCGGTGGATTCTGGCGATCACTCGCTCGCCCGGTATCCCGCCCGCGACGTTTATACTGCGCCCTTCGAACTCGGCCGTCGTGTCGCCCAACTCGTCCAGAGGACCAAGCACAAGCTCCGCAAACTCAGGCTCGGCCTCCGACTGATCCTTTTGCCGGGCGCTTCTTCGTGGCGTCTCCGCCTCTGCGTCCATTCGTAATTCGGACTCCCCTTGTTGCTGCCTGTCCAGTCAAAATATAGCACAGAGGCAGGTGCAAAGCGGCTAACCCTCAAGTTGACACATGCCCTCCCCATCTGTATCGTCTAGCTATCGAGAGTTGGCTGAGGTTCCCCGATGAGCACAGGGGGAGGGTGCACCCATCCATAGCCGATGTTGCCCCGCGAGTTGTCATACATAATCCTGTTCCTCATCCAATTCCTCATCGGCCTGTCTTTCGTAGTT
>JAKZVY010000077.1:0-22757 GCA_047515825.1 Dehalococcoidia bacterium | reverse complement strand
GTAGCCGGTGGCGTCGGAGACGTCGCCGCTGGCGATTTCGAGCAGGTTGTCGAAGACCCTTTGGAGGTCGTCGGAGGCTTCGCGGAGGTGCTTGGCAGCGTATCCTGCGAAGGCCGGGTTGATAGAGGACTGTTGTGCTGTGTTCATGGGAACTAGTGTACGGGATGGTTGGAGGGGCTGTCAAGGGGTGCTTTAGGGGTAAGGGATAAGGGATGGGAGTGGATGTGCCGCCTACCAAATCGGGACAGCTTCGCGGGATTGGGGACGGGTGTAGCGCTAGGTGATGGTGGTGTCGGTGATCAATTCCCTCAGTGCCAGGTCTGTTCGCTGCCGGATTCGCTCGGACATCAGAGTTGACCTGAGCTGCGCGTCTTGGAGGTTAGTCATCAGCGCGCACCCACTTGTAAACACACTTCCTGATCTCGCGTCTTCCAAAGCGGCGCATCTGCTGGCTCGAATTGCCCTTGCCGCGCGGAAGCGCCCAGATCTCCTCGCACGCAAAACCTGACTGCTCCGCGAAGTCAGACAGGACCAGATCTACCGGAACCTCCTCACCGTGGTATTGGACGTTGTCGTTCACCATGACCACTGTTCCACCGGGGCGAGTTATGCGGCCCAGCTCCGTGACGATCACGGCCATTTCCAGGAAGTAACCTTCGATGAGACGGATAACGTGCCGGTTCCCCAGCTCCGCTATGTGCTCTCTCAGTATGCCCAGCACCTCGTGGATGGCGGGCTGATTCTGATACATGTTGATTGCGTCACGCAGGAAGGCAGGGTGCTCACCGTACGTATGGCGCAGCCACTCCCACTTGGGCTTGTTCTCAACCGTCGCTGACAGCATGCGCTGACGCAAGTCAAGGAAGTCCTGCTGATTGTATCCAAGCCAGGCGAGTTCGAGGGCATAGGTCCGAGTGTAGTCATACCGGTTGGCGTAGGGTGGAGATGTAATGACCATGTCAACCGATTCATCCGGCATGTCGCGGAGCAACTCGAGGCTGGAGCCGGTTAGGAACTCCGGCGACCCTCCGCCGAATTCCTGCCTCAGCGGTCCAATATCCTGAGCCATTTCGAAAAGTCGAGAACCGAGTGCTTGGTCAAATGAGTGTATAGGGCCTTTATCGACCCTTGACCTGAGAGAGCGGCCAGCCCGATAGTCCCATCGCAGGTACTGGCCGTCCTTTCGGGTATAGCTAACGGCCTCCAGTACGGTCATGCAGGCGAGGTTGAGTAAGAGCGCGCACGGCATCGTCCTCAACGGTGTCTATGAATGCCCGTGCCCTTGCGATTGCCGATTCTGTTTCGTTTGGAAACGCTGCTTCCGTGATTCTAACGTGAGGAAACGAATACTCTTGTGGGACTGTGTCGTTGGACTTCACTGCATCAAGAAGCTGCGATCCGGCTGTTTTGAAGCTCGTCTCAGAAAGCCCATTCGCAGCGTGGGCAATCCCGCGGCCCACGAGAACGCCGACGGGCATGATCTCAATCCCGGTCGCGCTCAGGCCCTTGCCTGCGGCAATGAGCGGAGTCGTTCCGATGCCGGCGAAAGGATCAAGGACTGCTGACGGGTGGAATTCATCTATCAGGTGCTCCACCAGTCCACGGGAGAAGCCTTCCTTGTACTTCATCCAGCGCAGACCAGGAACTAGGCGGTTGCCCTGATACGACACCGTTTTGCGAGTAAGATGCGGGTTGACGGTCATGCGGCTTGTGAACCGCTCTTCGAGAGACCGTCGTTCTCGGACGCTGCCGCCGTTAGGGGAGATCGCAGACCCCATGCACTGAACCTTTTGTCCGGGATAACTGCCAGCTATTGTAGCACTGTAGTTCGCAGAAGTGCAACTTGTTGCCGAAGTTCACCGTGCCTTCAGAGGGGCCACGAATAACTGCTGTGCCCTCGCTGGACTGGCACCGTCAAGGCCAGGTCACGTGCCACTGCGCATAGTGGCACGTGTTTGGACTCTTAAGTGGATTCTGGCTGAGATCAGCGCTCTCCCAGCGCCTCAACCACGGCCTGGGGGTTCATGGGCAGGCTGCGGAGGCGGGCGCCGGTGGCGTCATGGATGGCGTTGGCGATAGCGGCGAGGGGCGCGGCGATGTTGGCCTCTCCGACGCCGCGGACTCCGAAGGGGTGGCCTGGGTTGCTAACCTCGACGATTACGGCGTCGATCATGGGCAGGTCGAGGCTGGTGGGCATACGGTAGTCGAGCAGGCTTGTGTTCATCATGGCGCCGTCTTCGCCCATGTAGTACTCCTCGTTGAGCGCCCAGCCGATGCCCTGAGCCGCGCCTCCCTGAATCTGACCCTCGACGTAGGAGGGGTGGATGGCGAAACCGGCGTCCTGGAAGGCGGTGTATCGTAGGATGTTCACCTTGCCGGTGTCGGGGTCGACCTCGACGTCGACGATGTTGGCGGCGTAGGAGCCTCCCTGACCGCCGGGGTTGAGGTTGGCGCGTCCGACAACGGGGCCGCCGGTCTCGGCGAGCCGCTCCGCGATCTCGCTAAAGGTGAAGCGGAGCTCGGAGTCGGACTTGTGCTGGAGTACGCCGTCCACGTACTCGACATTTTCGGGGTCGGTGTCCCACAAGAGCGATGCACGGACGATGAGTTGCTGCATCACGTCCATTGCGGCCTCGTGGGCGGCCCAGCCGGACTTGAAGGCGACGCCGCTGCCGCCGGTGACGGAGGTGTAGCCTATTGTGTCGGTGTCTCCGATGGTCGGGTTGACGTCTTCGACAGGGATGCCGAGCACTTCGGCGAACTGCTGCGCGATGGCGGTGCGGGTGCCGCCGATGTCGACTGAACCCTCGACGAGGCTAACAGTGCCGTCTTCACGGACGTTTGCCACGACGCAGGCGGGGCCGGCGTTGTTGCGGCAGAAGCCCATGCTCCAACCACGGCCCCGGAGCCTGCCATCGATCTGCTCCAGAGGGGCGGAGAAGTGCGGGTGCTCCCTTACCGAGTGCATCACCTCCTCTGCTCCGATGCGCCCGTTCATGACGCCGTCGGCGCGACGGTCGCCCTGGCGAGCGACGTTCAGCAAGCGGAGCTCGACGGAATCGATTCCGAGGGCCTCGGCGATCTCGTCCATCAGCGTCTCGGTGCAGTACATGACGATTGGCGCGCCGGGTGCGCGGTAGGCTTGTGTGCGCGGCTTGTTGGTGACGACGTCGTACCCGTCGACCTGTACATTCTCGATGAGGTAGGGAGCGAAGACGGCGGACGCGGCGCCGGCGAGTGGGGACCCCGGAAACGCGCCAGCCTCTAGGGCCATCCAGCAGTGGGCGGCGGTGATTCTTCCTTCGTTGGTGACTCCGATCTTGATTCGGACGAGGCTGCCTGAGGTCGGTCCTGTGGCCTGGAGCACCTCGACACGGTCCATGACCATCTTGACGGGATGGCCGCTCTTTTTCGACATGACGGCGGCCACGGGTTCGAGGTAGGGAGGTATCTTGCCTCCGAATCCGCCGCCGATCTCCAGGGGGACGACCTTGACGTCCGAGACGGGCAGGCCCAGGATGCGTGCGGTGTTGTCTCGAACGCCAAAGTGGCCCTGACTGGAGCACCAGACGGTCAGCCGTCCGTCGGGTGACCACCACGCGGTGGCGTTCTGAGGCTCGATGTATCCCTGGTGGACGGTCTTGGTGCGATACTCGCGCTCGAATACCTGGTCGGCCTCGGCGAATCCGGCGTCGGGGTCGCCGAAGCGGTACTGGTCCAGCGCGGCGACGTTGGTGCTGCCGGGCAGGTCGGGGTTGTTGGGCCAGGTGTCGTGAAGCGGCACCGCGTCCTCTGCCATGGAGTCTTCGATGTTGGTATATGCGGGCAGGACTTCGTACTCGACGTCTATGAGGGACAGGATTTCCTCGGCGGCGTGAGGGCTGACCGCGGCGACGGCGGCGACGGCGTGGCCCTTGTACAGCACCTTGTCGCGGGCGAGAATGTTGTCCTTGGGCATCTGGCCAAGCACGGCGATCGGTCCGACGGAGTCCGACGGCGCGAAATCGGCACTAGTGGCGACAGCCCTGGCGTCCGGGTGGGCCTCGACCCTAGAGGTGTCGATGCTCAGGATGCGGGCGTGGGCGTGCGGGGAGCGCAGCACCTTTCCGTAGATCATGCCGGGAAGATTCATGTCCGCGCCGTACACAGCGCGCCCGGTGACCTTGTCCGCCCCGTCGTGCCTGATGGGTCTTGTGCCGACTACTTTGTACTCTTTGGTCGCCGTGGCCATGTTTTTGCGCCTCTCTCGATGCGTGTTGGGATAGGCGTATGTTATCACAGGCTGGGCCGGTCGTTACATTTGCGTGTACACCTTCAACGTCTGCTTCGACCGGTAACGCTCCACGGCCTCATTCCTCAAACTTGAGGTCGTAGCTTGCGCTGTGGCGAGTGTCGGGGGTGATCGGGGATACGACCACGACTGCCTGGTCACCTCCGGTCAGGGTCATCTCCGCGTAGTTGCGGTCGTCAGGATTGAGCCTGGAGACCTTGAAGCTGCCGTCCGGGGCGGTCTGGATGATCTGTACGATGAATTGCTGCTGCAACGGTTGGCCGGCATGTCTGAATCCATCAGCATGCCAGACGTCGGCGTCGGAGTCGAACTCGAGGTCCAGCTCGGGGATGGAGATGTGGTCGATGAGGAGACCGTCGAGGTAGACCGCGTCGTCGGTCACGTACTCGAACCTGATGAGCACGGATCCTCCGGCGAAAGGCGTGAGGTCTATCGACTCTTGGAGCCACTTGTCACTCGAACCCGTGTAGCCGGGGCCGTAGGCGTTGCCGCTGGGGTTTTCGGTGGTGGTGTGTCGACCTTCGAGGATGTGCCAAGTCCGGCCGCCATCATCTGACACCTCGACGTAGGCGTAGTCCCATCCCTCTTCGATCTCGTGCCAGACCATAAACTCTAGGGTCGCCTGGTCCAGGCCGGTCAGGTCAAACTCGCGGGTTAGCGTAGTGTCAATCCCGTCGCCGCGTCCGCTCCACCAGCAGGGCGCTTCCCCCACGCAGTCGGTGCCGACCTGCCGGACGCTGGTGTCTCCCTGGAAGGTGAGGACGCCGCCAGGAGAGTCGGAGTCGATCTTGTGGTAGCGTGCCGAGAACTGGGGCTGGGAGGCTTGAACGACTTTGTTGGGTTGCAGTGTTCTGTTAGGGAGCACTGTGAGATTGTGGTCCTGATAGCCGAAGCGTTCGTCTTCTGCGTCGAGGTAGTTGGCGATGACCCAGTCGGCGAACACTTCGAGAAAGGTTAGGCCGTGGTCTTTCAGGAAGGAGTCGACCCCCTCGATGCCGTCCAGTGGCTCGGTTATCAGTTCGGTCAGGTTCTGGTGGCCGCCGACCCTCTGGGCAAGGTACCTGAAAAAGAGGGCGGAAGCGCCGTAGTGGGGAATACGTTTGTAGGACTCGTCGGCCCAGAAGTTGAGCTGGGTATCGGGACGTAGGAGGAATGCCTGCGGCGACTGCAGCCGGTATCCCGCGATCTCAGATGCCAGCTCGGATAGTCCCTCGTTCACCCAGGAATCTTCGCCGTTGTCGTGGTTGAAGTGGACTGCGTGCTGAAACTCGTGGGCAATGACGGCCATGTAAAGGTCGGTGCCCGGACGGAGCGATTCGATGTCCATGTAGATGATCTCTCGCTCGTTGCTGTGCGGATGGACGTTGGATGGGAACGCGTCGGCGGAGCCGAAGTACCCGGCCGCGCCGTTGAGCTGGGAGTGGAGCACGAAGAGTCGGGGGTCGCCGTCGATGCCGGGGTTCCTGATGTCTCCGAATGTCCCGACCACCGCGGGCCTGACGCGAGTTTCGAAGATCCGAGCAGCTTCCTCTAGGCCCTGCTCGTCGAAGTCTACGTCGTCCTCGACGAACCAGTAGGCGCTGTCGCTCACGACGTGGAGAGTGGCGGTGATGCTGTGGGCGGAGCCGTCGTCTAGGTCGGTTATCCAGAAGGTTTCCCGCGTGCCTTGAGCGAGTGGGGAAGCCGTGGAGGGAGGCAGATCGGATGTGCCGGCGCCCCGGAGTCGCATGGCGAGTTCCTCAAGGTCTCTGTCGGGTGGGCGAGTCCCGGCGTCCTTCGACATTTTGGGTAGCTCAGGACTTGGAACGGAGGGAGCCTGTGCCTGGGGTGTGGGAGTCTGAGTTGCGACGGGTGGCGCGTCTGGCGTGACGGTAGGGAGCGGTTCGGATGTTTGGGGTGTTGGTGTTGCGGGAGCGGCGGTTGGACGCGGTTCGGATGTTTGCGGTGTTGGTGTTATGGGACTGGTGGTTGGAGACTGGCTTATCGGTGTGGGTACATTTCCGGCTGGGGAAGTAGTATCAGACCCGCAGGCAGAGGCCACGCAGATGGCGACTATCATGGCGACGCCGACCGTCCATCGCCGGCTGATTTTCTGGAGTAGGCTGTTTTCCTGTGTCGTCATCATGAGGATGCTCACAAGATACAACGTCACAGGATACGGATGGGTATGGAAGGGGCTTTTATTCCTCTCTGAAAATCTCGTCGCCGCGGTGTAGGCGAACCGCGATGTTGTAGGTCTGGTTGACGGCTCGTGGCGTGGGAAAGTGCGCGGCCAAGAACCGGGACATGCCGACCAGCACGTGGCGGGCGTCGTCGGATCCGCGGCGGGTCTTGTACTGAGCGATGGCCGCGTCGACGATCTGGAAGTGGTGGAATGTGGAGTCCTCTCTCAGCATCGCGTGGGCGAGCACGGGCAGGATGCCGTCGGGATCTGGGTCTGATGCGACGTAGTCGGTCACCAGCCCGGCGGTCTGCTCGACCTGCTGCTGGGAGTTCATCGCATCCAGAATCTTCGGGCCTAGGTCGCCGGTGAGCGAAGCTCCGTTCGGCTCGGGTATGCGCTGGGCGGGCGTGTTCAGGAAGCGGTCGAGGTAGATGCTGATCGCCGTATCGAATACGCCCCGCATAAGCTCGACCGATGGGGCGCGGATGAGCGCTTGGTGCAGCGCGTTGGCCGCGGTGAGGGTATTGTGAACGGTGTCCCAGTCTCCGAACTCGTTGGACGTGTGGAAGCGGGCCATCCTGAGGAAGGCGGCGTAGGCCACGACACCGCCGAGCTGCTCGGCGGACGCGCCGGAGGATACAGCGAGCTTCAGTGCGTCGAGGGTCGCCTGCGGGTCGTCTTCAAGGATGATGTCCACGAGCGCCGCCTCATCGTCCCATGTGCCCCGGCTCTCCGCGCCCTGTTGCCACAGGTCGGGAAGCGCGGTTCGTGATTCCCACACCATCGTGGAGAGGTCAACCGGGTTGCGCCAGGAGTTCAGCTCCTCGCTGCGGCGTGCGGAGGCTATGCCGCGGACGAGGCTGGTCAGGACCTGCGCAGCATGCTCCCATCCGATATGGTCCAGAAGCTCAAACGCCTTGTTGCAGAAGTCGACGACGTGGCCCGCGTCGGTGTATATCCTGTCGGTCGCGGCGGCGAAGACCATGTCTGCTATTTCACGCTGGGATGTTCCGAGGTCAATTGCCGTCCGCAGGCAGCGTTCGGCGCCCTCATCGTCGCGTACTTCGATGAATCCTCGGAACCACTGTTTGAAGACCTCGGGACGGGTCTCGCCCGTGGGCAGCGGGTCTACTAGGAATCTGGGCGGGCGTCCGGCCCACTCGGAGGCGACGTGCCTGAGTCCCTGGTACAGCGCACGCGGCCGGTCCTCAGGGTAGAGGTGCTTGAGGATGTTCGCGGAGCAGGTCATCATGCTCAGCGCCTGTCCCCAGCCGCGGTCTGAGTAGGTGGTGCCGAACACTGCGCCGATTGTCAGAGGGACGCGGTAGTCGGCGCCGGCGGAGCTTAGTCCGAGCACGGACTTTGCTATCACAAGCCGAATGGTGTGCTCCAAACCGTCCTGGAGCCTGTGGGACCACCGCTCGATGGGGTTGGGCTCCGGCGGGTTAGGGTCCACCAGCACATGGTCGTCCGAAACCGTTACCGGGAAAGCTCGCACGTCGTCGGCGAACGGGTCGAAGGTCCCGCCACTGGACAGATCGAACCTCGCGTGGTGCCAGTGACAAGTGAGGATACCGTTGCTGACCGTTCCCCGATCCAACGGGAAGCCCATGTGAGGACAACGGTTGTCCACGGCGGCGAAGTCCTCGCCGCGACTGAAGACGGCGATGGTGTGTCCGCCGCCGGTTACTACAACGCAGCCGCGCTCGCGAACCTCGTCGAGGGTTCCTGCTCTCAGAAGGTTATCAACAGTTGTTGTCATGATAGTGCTCCTTGACTGAGCTGGGAGTTACCAACTTACGACTGTCGGACGCTACCGATTTCTACAGCGATAGTGTCGCTTGCCGAGGGACAGGTGCGTTCGGGAGTTCCGTGCCATCGGGCCAGACCTTGACGACGCCATACTGTCCGTCGAATCCGGGCTGGACGTAGATGTCTCCAGCACGGACCTTGAGGATGCCCTCTGCGAGCCGTTCACCGTATTGGGGAAGGGCGGCGGCGATTTCGGAGGATGGTGCATCGAGCAGCACGTCAAGCTCCGTTCCGAACGACTCAATGAGGCTCATGTAGGCGGTCCGGACACGCTTGGTGTTGATCCCGACGCCAGTGACTTCGGACAGTATCTGCTGCAACGAGACCATCGATCTGAACGGAGGTCGGCCATGGGGGTGCCTGACCAGGCCATAGTCGTCGGGACTCGCGTCGATCTCCCGCCGGGCCAACTCCTCGACGCGCTGCCTAACTCCAAGCGTCATTGCGCGTCCGCAGACCGGGCAGGCGCGTCCGTTGCTGGCGACCTCGCTGGGGTCGTAGCTAACACCACACTTGCGGTGTCCCGAGTTGTGATACTTGCCCTCTTCAGGAAAGAACTCGATGGTGTATGCAATGTCCTGAGTGCGCAGCGCCTCGGCCAGTCCGTCGTAGCTCGGCTCGCCGTTGAAGACCGTAAGCTCGCGGGCTATCTTCGGCAGAGAGTGGGCGTCTGAGAATGAGACGATGGACAAGCCGTCCAGATCCGGCACGCGCCAGCACATTGCCGGATCGCTGGAGAGCCCGGTTTCGACCGCGTGAATGTGGGACGTGAGGTCTCCGAAGCACTCTTCAAGCGAGTCGAAGCCGGACTTGGAACCGAATACCCCGAACCACGGCGTCCATGCGTGGGCCGGTATGATGAGGCAGCGACTGTCGATGTGCAGTAGAAGCTCAGTGAGGTCTCTCGGAGCGAGGCTCAGCGTGGGTCTGCCGTCGCCTTCGAGCGAAGCGTCGCGGTCGGACAACGCCTTGTTGATTCGAGCCACTGTGTTGAGGCTGGGCGCCAATACGAGGATGTGGACGCGCCGGCTCCGGCCGTTGACGCTGCCAACGCAGTTCACCTCGGTGCCGAGAACGAACTTGACGCCGTCGTGCTCGTAGAGTCCGCTGGCAGTCTCGGTGAGCTTGGAGCGTGACTCCTCGAACCACTCAGGATGTGTAAAATCTGCGGACGCAAGTAGATCGATGCCCTTGATCTTCGCCCAGTGGGCCAGATTCTCGAAATTGAGGTCGCGGCTGGTGGCGTAGGCGTAGGAGGAGTGGAGGTGCAGGTCGGCGGAGTAGGTCATGGATAGATTGTAGCATCTCGTAGAAAATTGGGACTTGACAGCGGCACATTTGGTCTTGTACACTTGTCGAGAACGTTAGTCCACGAGGAGGATTCGCATGGAGACTAAACTTACCCAGAAGCAGCAGGATATCATGAGCTTCATCCAGGAGTTCATCACGGACCACCGTTACCCGCCGACGGTCCGTGACATACAGCGCGGGTGCGAGATCAGCTCAACGTCTGTGGTGGACTACAACCTCCGCAGGCTCCAGAAGCTGGGTTACCTCAAGCGGGAGCCCGACGTATCTCGCGGAATCGAGCTCATTGGCGAAGGCCTGAGAGGGATGAGGGATGACATCGTAAGCGTCCCGATCATGGGCAGCATCGCCGCCGGAGAGCCGCTGCATGTACCCGACGCATCAGGAGCCGTGGACGGGAGCTTCGATAGGATCGATCTGCCCACGTCTCTTGCGGGCGACAGTCCTGACCTTTTTGCCCTCCGTGTCAAGGGGACGTCGATGATAGACGCACTGGTGGCGGACGGTGACCTTGTCATCCTGGAGCCGGCTTCGGACGCGATCGACGGGGAGATGGTGGCAGCTTGGCTGGACGAGCTGGAAGAGACCACGCTGAAGCGGTTCTACCTCGAGGGTGACACCGTGCGGCTGCAGCCCGAGAACGAGTCGATGAGCCCGATCCGGATTCCGGCAAGCGCGGTCTCCGTGCGCGGCAAGGTCGTCGGGGTGGTCAGGACTCTTTAGTCGAGCTGACGGGGGATCCGGTCAGTCATCCAGCTCGGCCAGGATCCCCTTCACATACTCCACGCTTCGCCTGTCTTTGTGAAGCTGGTCGCCGGTGTTTGTCCCTTCCAGCGCGAAGTATCCGTTGTAGCCGGCCTCGTGCATCGCGGAGAGCGCGAACCTGTAGTCGATATCGCCATCGGGTAGCGCTGTCCGTATGTAGTAGGAGTGGTTGAGCTCTGGGATATGGACGCGCTGGAGGCTCTTGCAGTGCCAGTATTTCGAGTGTGGGGCGAGTGCAGCGATGCACTCCTCTGAAGACTCTTCGGGCTCTTCGTACGTCCAAAGGACGTTGCCGAGGTCCGGGTTCGCGAAGACGTGAGGGCTGTCGGTCAACTCTAGGAGATGTAGTGTCGACCATGAGTTATCGGCAATGGAGTGCTGGTGTACCTCGATGGTTATGTCCGCGCCGGCCGCGCCAGCTTTGGTGCCGCCCTGTCGCAGCACGTCGGCGGTACGTATGAAGTCTTCCTCAGTGGCGAGTGCACTGGAACCGTGTGATGACTGCTGGCCGCTGGGTCCGGTGTCCAATGTCGGATCTCGCGGAGGTGTCGCGAGCGCGGTGTTGACGATCCCGACTCCTATCCAATCCGCAATTTCGACCGCCTTCTCGAGCCTCGCTCGACTTTCAGAGGCCGTCCCGGGCTGGCAAAGTCCGCCGCCAGCACGGATGGCAACGCACGGCGCGCCGCCGTCTTCCAGGATTGATTGAAATTCCTGCGCGCGCTCCTTGGTCGCCTCGAACCCGCCGAAGGCGTCGAAGCCCAGTTCGATCCCGTCGAATCCGATGTCGTTGACCTTGCCGAGATACTCGGTGCGGGTCTTCGAGTCACTTGGGATGTTCCAGGCCGCGCCGGCGAAGAACGGGTAAAAGGTCGCGCGCCGGAACGCGTAGCACAGTTTCATCGTGGTCCTCCGAATGGGTTCTGTCTACTGAGGAGTGGAAGGTAGCAGGATATGGTCATGATAAAGTCCGCCACAATCCCAAAGCAATCGGACTGCTGACCTACCTACTCAGCCCGAACGACTTTTTCGCCAGATCTGCGATGTACTTGCTGATCGACAGTGACGACGTCGCGCCCGGGGAGGGAGCGTTCAGGACGTGGATCGCGCCTTCGGTCTCGGCGATGCTGAAGTCCTGGAGCAAGGCCCCGCTGCGGTCGACGGCCTGAGCGCGGACGCCAGCGCCCGGTGCGTGGAGGTCGTCTTTGGTGATCTCGGGCACCAGGGTCTGGAGCGACTTCACGAACACTGACTTGACCATTGAACGGTACTGCTCGTTGAGGCCGGATTTCCAGTGCTTCATGGACATACGCCAAAAGCCCGAATATGAGAGCGTTCCAAAGGCCTCGGACAAGGCAAAGCTGGTCTTGGTGTAACCCTCGCGCTTCAGCGCCAGCACCGCGTTTGGTCCGGCCTCGACGGTGCCGTTGATACGCTTGGTGAAGTGAACGCCAAGGAAGGGGAGCGCCGGGTTTGGAACGGGGTATATGAGTCCTCTGACGAGACTTGAGCGCTCCGGCCTGATCGAGAAGTATTCGCCTCTGAACGGTATGATTCGCACGCCGATGTCTACTCCCATCATGCGGGCGATGCTGTCGGCGTGAAGTCCAGCGCAGTTGATGACCCCACCTGCGGAGAAGTCTCCCGCCGTCGTTTCCAGATGCACCGTTCCGTTGGTCCTGGAGATCGAGCGTACCTCGGCGCCGGTGATAAGGTCGCCGCCGCCCTCACGCATCTCTGTGGAGTACGCCTCCGAAACCTTTGTGAAGTCTATGATTCCGGTGTTGGGGGACCAGATGGCTTTGACCCCTGCGACATGCGGCTCGTGCTCTCTGAGCTCTTCCGGCCCGATGACCGCCAGACCCTCTGCGCCGTTGGCAGTACCGCGTCGATACAACTCCTCCAGGACAGGTACTTCGGACTCGTTGACGGCGACTATCAGCTTGCCGCACATCTCGTACTCGATGCCGCGCTCGTCGCAGAACTCCCTCAGCAGTCTGCCGCCGGTGGAGCAGAAGTTGGCCTTTTGTGAGCCGGGAGCGTAGTAGATGCCCGCGTGGATCACCCCGGAGTTGTGGCCCGTCTGGTGCACGGCGACCTCGGGCTCCTTCTCGATGACGGCGACCTTGCGGTCGGGGTGCTCTTGGGTCAACCGCATTGCAGTGGCGAGTCCGATAATGCCCCCGCCGATGATGGCGATGTCGCAGCTCCGAGACGTCATACTCTCTCCATGCGCCGATGTCGCTCTCGAGTTCCGTGCGCCGAATTGTAACACAGGGGGTATCCGCCGCTGGCGTTGCGAGCCATACAGTCTCCCGGTGCTAGAAACTTGCCCTGCCAAAAGCCTATCACGCCTTTCTATCGAGTCTGTTACGCCGTGCTACAATGGACCGGCGACGACTTGGGGCCATTAGCGCCTTCACCATTTGGAAGGTATGCCTTGCCAGAGTTTCAGATAGTCTCGGACTTCGGGCCGACGGGGGACCAGCCTCAGGCGGTCGAGGAGGTGGTGGAGGGGATAGAGAAGGGCATGGTCCACCAGTCGCTGATGGGCGTCACGGGCAGCGGGAAGACGTTCACGATGGCGAACGTGATCGAGCGTGTCCAGCGTCCGACACTGGTCATCGCACACAACAAGACGCTCGCCGCTCAACTCGCGACGGAGTTCAAGGAGTTCTTTCCCGAGAACGCGGTGGAGTACTTCGTCAGCTACTACGACTACTACCAGCCGGAGGCATACATTCCGCGTACCGACCTGTACATAGAGAAGGACGCGGACATCAACGAGGAGCTGGACAAGCTCAGGCACGCGGCGACACGCGCGCTCCTCACACGGCGGGACGTGCTGATCGTGGCGTCGGTGTCGTGCATTTTCGGCCTGGGATCGCCTGAAGAGTACCAGGGATTCATGGCCCACGTACGCAGGGGCGAGATACGCAGCCCGGCGCGGCTGTCGCGGCAGCTCATCGACATGCAGTACGAGCGCAACGACTACGACCTCGCGCGTGGGAGGTTCAGAGTCAGGGGAGACACGCTAGAGATCCTGCCCGCGTACGAGACCATTGGGGCGCGGATCGAGTTTTGGGGAGACGAGGTCGAGCGGATCGTAGAGCTAGACCCGCTGACCGGCGAGATCTTGGCTGAGCGGGACAGCATCGAGATCTACCCCGCAAAGCACTTCGTCACGTCTCAGGAGAGGATGCAGGAGGCGCTCAAAAGCATCGAGGATGAGCTTGGCGAGCAGCTGGTCATCCTCAACCGGCAGGGCAAGCTGCTGGAGGCTCAGCGTCTGGAGCAGCGCACCCGGTATGACTTGGAGATGATGCAGGAGACGGGGTACTGCGCGGGCGTCGAGAATTACTCGCGTCACCTCGGCGGTCGGGAAGCGGGCAGCACGCCGTACACGCTGATGGACTACTTCCCAGAGGACTACCTGCTGTTCATCGACGAGTCGCACATGACGCTGCCCCAGATACGCGGAATGTACAACGGCGACCGCGCGCGTAAAGAGGTGCTGGTCGAGTACGGCTTCCGTCTGCCGTCGGCGCTGGACAACCGGCCGCTAAACTTCGGGGAGTTCGAGCAGTTCGTCAACCAAGCGGTGTACGTCTCGGCCACGCCGGGGCCATACGAGTACGAGCACTCCCAGCAGATGGTGGAGCAGGTGATACGTCCCACCGGGCTCACGGACCCCATCATCGACGTGAAGCCGACCACGGGGCAGATAGACGACCTGCTGTACCAGATCAAGCTCAGGGTGGACAGGGGTGAGCGGTGCATCGTGACCACGCTCACGAAGCGGATGTCGGAGGAGCTGGCGGACTATCTGCGGGAGATGGGGATTCGGACCCATTACCTGCATTCCGAGATCGACACGCTGGAGCGCAGCGAGATACTGCGCGACCTGCGGCTGGGGGTGTATGACGTGATCGTCGGGATCAACCTGCTGAGAGAGGGTCTCGACCTGCCTGAGGTGAGCCTCGTAGCGATCCTCGACGCGGACAAGGAGGGGTTTCTCAGATCGACGACCTCGCTGATCCAGACGATAGGGCGTGCGGCGCGCCACGTCGAAGGGCACGTCATCATGTACGCCGACCACGTTACGGACTCTATGAAGCGGGCGATAGACGAGACCGAGAGGCGGCGCGAGATCCAGCAGGTGTACAACCTGGAGAACGGGATAACGCCGCAGAGCATCCAGAAGACGATTCACGACATAACCGAGCGAGTCAGGGCGGTGGCGGAGACGCGCGAGGCGTACACGGTGGACTCGTCTGACATGCCGAAGGACGACATTCTGAGGCTGATCAAGGACCTGGAGTCCCAGATGAAGTCGGCGGCGAAGGCGCTGGAGTTCGAGAAGGCGGCGCTGCTCCGCGACCAGATCACGGACCTGAGAAAGGTCGTGGTGGGGTAAGGCCGGGTGCGCCTCTGACCGGTATCCGTACTCCCTCGTAGCCTGCTAACTGCATTCGATACGGCTCGTGACCCCTGCTAGTCTCCAGGCTTTTTCAGCTTGTAGATGATGAAGTTTGGTATGCGGAACTCGTCGTCGAAGGTGGGGTTTTCAGCCAGTTGCGCGTCCGACGGCGTCGGCTCCTGCAGGCCCTCCAAGACGAATCCGGCCTCCAGGAACGCTGCGATGTAGCTCGACACCGTCCGGTGCATGTTGACGAATGGTTTTCCCCACCAGTTAAACTCGCGAGGGCCTTCGATCGTGTAGTTGTCGACGGGGTAGAACAGCTTCTCGTTTCCCTGTCTGATCCAGCCGAGCGGCGTCGAAGACCGCATCGGGTGTACGTTGCAGACGATAAACCGTCCGCCGGGGCGGAGCACGCGAAACGCAGCCTGGATGGAGCTTCGATAGTCGAGGAGATCGACCAGGACGATGTAGGAGACGGCAAGGTCGAAACTCTCATCGTCTATCGGAGAGAGGTCTTCGGCGTTTCCGACCAGGTACCGCTCGCGGCAGACTGCCAGTGAGCGCGCCCTCTCGACCAGCGCTTCGGTGAGATCGATGCCGGTGGTTTCAGCGCCCAGACCGGTGAGCAGGCGGCAGAATCGTCCCTCGCCGCAACCGATGTCTATGACGCGCTTGCCGGAGATGTCTCCGAGGGATTCAGCATCCAGGAGTCGAGCATGCCTGTGCGGATGACTTGGTTCTGGTGTATCCAGTCCTCCACGGATTCGACCCACTGGGCTCGGAGGCGGTCTTTCAGGTCCACCGAATCAAACTCGTCTGCGTCAGGGCAATTGCACATAGGCGGGCTCAGCTATGGTGTAATCCGTCACCCCGCCACCTCCGGATTCCGGCCTGCGCCGGAATGATGATTGATGAGAGTGCCCGGAAAGTCAAGATGCAATTGCTCGGGCGTTGTCATATAAATACACGTGTTGCCACGTATGAAGTGGCATGGATGAGATAAAGACACAGGTGGTGGGGGCTGTCAGGCCGACTTTTGCTCAGGCTTGGACTCTTCCGTGGTGAACGTGACATGGCTGCCGTCGCCGGTTACGAGAAGGACGGGGGATGTGCCGTCGATCGCTCCGGCGTCCACGACGCACTTCTCGATTCCCTTGGTGCCAGGGACCTCGTACATCACATCGAGGAGGGTCTGTTCGAGGATGGAGCGGAGTCCGCGGGCGCCGGTGTTCTGCGCTATAGCGCCCTCCGCCGTGGCCTGCAGTGCTTCGTCGGTGAACACGAGCTGGACATCGTCCATGCTGAAGAGCGCCTGGTACTGCTTGAGGAAGGCGTTCTTCGGCTCGGTGAGAACGCGGACGAGGTCTGATTTGTGGAGTGCGTTGAGTCCGACGACGACGGGGAGCCTGCCGACGAACTCGGGGATGAAGCCGTACTCCATCAGGTCGTCTCCGTTGATGTGCTGCCTGATCTCGTCATCGGAGCGGGCGCCCCACTCTCCGATAGCGACCCTAGGATTGAATCCGATGCGCTTACGGTCTTTGAACGCACGCTTTTCGATGATCTCGTTTATGCCTTCGAACACGCCGCCGCACATGAAGAGGATGTTGTCGGTGCGTATCTGTAGGAAGTCCTGATGGGGATGTTTTCGTCCGCCCTGCGGCGGGACGTTGGCGACGCAGCCTTCGATTATCTTCAGCAGCGCCTGCTGAACGCCCTCGCCTGAGACGTCGCGCGTGATGGACGGGTTGGAGCTCTTGCGGGCGATCTTGTCGATCTCGTCTATGTAGATTATGCCGTGCTCGGCGCGTGAGATGTCGTAGTTTGCGGCTTGGATAAGTCCGAGTAGGATGTTCTCGACGTCCTCTCCGACGTATCCGGCCTCGGTGAGTGTGGTCGCGTCGGCGATTGCGAAGGGAACTTCAAGAATGTGAGCGAGGGTCTGGGCGAGATGGGTCTTGCCCACGCCGGACGGACCGAGCATGAGGATGTTGGCCTTCTGGAGCTCGACATCGTCGGCGCGCTTGTTTGACCAGATGCGCTTGTAGTGGTTGTAAACGGCGACGCTGAGGACCTTCTTGGCCTGCTCCTGGCCTACGACGTAGTCTTCAAGCTGGCGGTAGATCGACTTGGGGTTTAGTCCCCTGGCCTGGAAGTTGCCCTTGGCGGTCTGCGTAGAGGACTCCTCCGAGATGATCTGGTCGCAGAGGCCGACACACTCGTCGCAGATGAATACGCCGCGATCGTGTCCGGCGATCAGCCGCTTGACCCTGCTCTGCGGCTTGCCGCAGAAGGAGCATTGGAACTCGTTTCGTCCCGCTGGGGGAGGGGTGCTGCCTCGACTGGTCAAGGTAATCCTCTAATGGGAACTGCGGTGCTAATCTGCTGCTGCGGGGATGCTCGGAGTCGACAGCACATCGTCCACGAGGCCGTAGTCCCTGGCACTCTCTGCACTCAGGTAGAAGTCGCGGTCCGAGTCGGTCGCGATCCTCTCGTATGACTGTCCTGTACGGTGGGAGATGATATGGCGAATGATATCCTGCTGTCTGAGCACCTCGCGGGCGGCGATCTCTATATCGGCTGCCTGTCCCTGGGCGCCGCCCATGGCTTGGTGCATATGCATTGTGGAGTTGGGAAGGGTGAACCGCTTACCGGGCGCTCCCGCGCAGAGCAGAACGGTCGCCATGCTCGCGGCCATGCCGACGCAGATGGTGGACACGTCGGGGCGGACAAGCTCCATCGTGTCGTAGATCGCGAGGCCCGCCGGAATGACGCCGCCCGGTGAGTTGATGTAGAGGCTAATGTCCCTCTCGGGGTCCTCCCTGTCCAGGTAGAGGAGCTGGGCTATGATGTTGTTTGCGACCTGGTCGTAGATGGCCGATCCGAGGAATACGATGCGCTCCTTGAGGAGGAGCGAGTAGATGTCGTAGGCTCTCTCTCCCCTAGAACCAGTCTCCACGACCATGGGGATTACGTTCTCAGGTCTGTGTATCATCTTGCGCCTCCACCGCTTCCGGGTCAACGGAGCTGTCCTGATCGGGTTCAGTGTGGGTGTTGTCGGTTGTGTGCTCGCCCTTGGCTATGGAGACGAGCAGGTCGACGGTCTTTTCGAACTTGAGCATTTCCTCCAGCGACTCGCGCATCTGCCGACGCTCCCTGCGGCGCATCTGCCGCCCCGCGTAGATCTGGTTGAATCGCTCGTCTACCTCAGGCGCGGTGACCTCCACGCCCTCGAGATCGGAGATCTTGTTGATCACGAAGTTGCGCCGGATGCGCTTGTTCGCCTCTTCCTTCGCCTCCTCAAGGACTTCTTCCTCAGTCTTGCCGATAGCCGCGAGGTAGTCCTCTCTGAGGATGTTGGATTGGTCGAGAAACCGGTCCTGGTTTGCCTGGATGTTTTCGGCTTCCTGGTCGAGCAGGACAGGAGGGACTTCGATGTCGGTTCCGTCAAGTAGGGTCTCTATGACCTTGTCCTGGTAGTCCGAGGAGGCCCTGCTCTTGGCGTCGGCGGTCAGGGCCTCCTCGACCTGGGTGCGTAGGGCGTCGAGGTCTTCAAAGCCGTCGGGAAGTCCCTGAGCGAACTCGTCGTTCAGCTCAGGGAGGATGCGCTCCTGGACAGTCTTTACCGTGACAGAAAAAGAGGCCTCTTTTCCGGCAATCGAGGCGTCACTGAAGTCGTCGGGCACTTCCAGCGTGAAATCTATCTGCTGATTGATCTCGGCACCGACAATTTCGGCGGGGAACCCAGGTAGCGGATTGGAACCCTCTTCGTCCAGATAGAACGTGATGTCCTCGCCGCTCCATACAGGCTCATCGTCGACTACCCCGTGCATATCAAGGCTGGTCAGGTCGCCGAAGCGCGGCTCCCGATCGACCTCTTCCCACGTGCCGAGGCTCTGTCGGATGTCGTCGATACGTGAGGATACGTCATCTTCTGAGATGACGACCTCCTCGTAGTCGATGCGGATCGCGCGGTAGTCGCCCAACTGGATGTCGGGCCTGAGAGGGATGGTTGCGCTGAACTGAACCGGGTCCATGTCAGCGTCCTTTATTATGGGAACTCCGACCGCGTCAAGGTTTTGTTCCTTGATCGCCTTGTCGGTCACCTCGAACACCATGCTGTCGAACACTTCGTTCAACAGCCCGTCCCGGCCTATGTAGTTCTCGATAACGCGGCGGGGCGCTTTGCCCCTACGAAAGCCGGGAATGGAAACCTTTGGGGAAATTCGCCTGTATCCCTGGTCCAGGTACGGATCCAGGTCTGAGTCCTCAAGCTCGATGTGGAGCGTGGTCTGGTTGTCCACAACTTCGTCTTGAGTAATCTTCAACGGGGTCTCCTGCCAAGGGCGCAAGGTCGATGCTTATAGGATAGTGCAGCCTTGTTCCCGATTGCAAAAGTTGGGAGGGTGGGGGATGGGGGAGTTGGCCCGGTTCTGAAGGGGTTTCTTTGGAGGGTCAGCTCTGCCATGGGCGCAGGCGGGGACGATTTTTGGACGAACGTAAACTCGGCGAGCCTCTGAAATGGGGCTAGCGTTCGTACCAGCCTGAGGCGAATAGCAGGCCGTCGTGCCTGACTGTCCAGGTGTGCTTCTGCATATCCTCGCCCGTCTCCGGGTTCACGATGAAGTAGTTAACCCAACGGCCGTCCTCGGTGGCACTGAGCAGATCGTTGCCGTAGAACCGTCCGGTCGAGTCGACGCGAAGGCTGGGGTCGCGATTCTTGAACTTCGGGTTGTGATGGGCGATGGTGAAGCCTTCCTCGTTGACGATGAACACGTACCATTGACCGTCGACGTTCTCGGGGTTGTTGTAGTATTCGATCGACGCCTGTAGGCCGTCCCGCTCGTAGCGACGTATTGCCTTCTCCACGACCAGTTTGGTGTACGCGCCCGGCTCATACTTGGTCGGGGCGGGCAGCGCGGGCGCATCTTCTTCGGTTAGCGCCAGGACGGCGACGATCAGTGCCGCCACAGACATCAGCATGGCCGCCACTGCCAATCCGCCGGCTATTCGCGCAGACATTCGACTCCTCCCGGTAATGTCCCGAAGGGACATGCGCACCTGGGTCAATCGACCCCTGTACTGCGCTGTTCCCCTTTCCGTAAGGTTAGGACACTGGTACGGTGGAATGGAAGGGGAGACTCATGAGAGGAAGACTACAAGGGACCGGGCGATTGACCGGTCCCTCTTGGCGCTTACGGCGACGTGTCGCCGGCTACTCTTGCGATTGTATCTGCTCGGCTCGTGCGACGAGAGCGGCGAACTCCTCGAAGTCTCCCTCTGACGGGAGCAGCCTCTTCACCCGGTTCGCCTCCGAGGCGACCTCCTCAAGGCTTCCGTCCTGTGCCCAGTAGCTGTCGCGCAGGACCTCGGCGTACTCGGCCACGACCGCAGCCATCTGGAATCTCGGCGACGCCTCGGCAAACTCCAGGGCCAACTCGCTTCGCTGGAACTCGCGGTTGACTTCGCTGACCTCTCCGGTGTCCGGGTCCTGGTAGCGCATGTACACCGTCCCCAGGACGCCGTCGGCGTCATCGTGCAGCTTCACCTCGTACAGAGCGGTCACACTGTGGCCCGCGCCGACCTCGCCGGCGTCCACCGAGTCGTCTCGGAAGTCCTCGTCCGCCACGCGGCGGTTCTCGTATCCCAGCAGCCTGTAACTTCTGACGACCTTCGGGTTGAAGTCCACCTGGATCTTGGTATCTTTGGCGATGTTCTGAAGCGTGCCGACGAGGTCCTCGACGAACACCCTTCGCGCGTGGCTCAGCGTGTCGACGTAGTGGTACGTGCCGTCGCCGTCGTTGGCGAGCTGCTCCATTAGGACGTCGTTGAAGTTGCCCATCCCGAAGCCGACCGTCGTGAGAGTCACACCCTCGTCAACGTGCTTTCTGATCCGCTTGAGAATGGAGTTGGGGCCGGTGTTGCCGACGTTCGCCACACCGTCGGACAGGAGAATGACGCGCGTGATTCGTCCCGGGCGCACACGCTTGGCTGCCATGTCGTATGCGATCCGCAGCCCGTCCTCGGCGTAGGTGGAGCCACCAGGCTGCAGCTCGTCTATGGCTCCGAGGATGGACCGCTTCTCTCCGCCGTCGGTCGGTTCCAGCAGCACCGATCCACGACTTCCGTAGATGACGATTCCGACCTCGTCCGTGGGCCGGAGCTCATCGACGAGCAGCCTGAGAGACCTCTTCACCAGTCCGAGACGGTCCTCGCGGCCCATCGAGCCGGACACGTCTATCGCGAACACCAGGGTGGCGTCCTTGCGCGCGTCTTGAGAAACCGTCCTGCCCTGGAGTCCGACACGCAGCAGCCAGTGCTTGTCGCCGCCGAACGGGGAGGGCGAGCCGTCGATGTGTATGGCGAATGCGTCCTCTTCGGGCGGCTGGTAACCCTGGTCGAAGAAGTTTATGAACTCCTCAACGCGCACGGAGTCGGGGTGGGGCAGGTTGCCGTCCTGGACGAAGCGTCTCGCGACGGTGTACGAAGCGGTGTCCACGTCGATTGCGAATGTTGACAGGTTGTCGTCCTCGGTGTCGATGAACGGGTTGACTCCGTAGTGCTTGAAGAAAGTTAGGTCGTAGGCGGCGTCGTTGACAGTGGCCGAGCCGCCGATAGTGTTGAAGCCCTCGGGCTGCGCCTTCACGACCGCCTGCTGGACCGGGGCGGCAATTGCCTTCACGACCTCCTTTACAACAGTCTCACCGGGAACCTCGACGGTCTTGACCACCTCCTTCTTCACCACTACGGTCTCACCGGGTACCTCCACACTCTCAGCGCTACAGGCTGCCAGCGCGATGGCGATCGCGATGGTCAATGCGACAGGCCCGATCATTCTCGTAACTCTGCTAATCATCTTTCACACCTCCTGTGTCCGCGGAGTCTTCGCTATTTGCGGGCTAATCCCGCAGTGTCCGCGTCCACAACCAGCGTCGCATTGGATGGTGTACACTCCGAACTGCAGATATGTCTCATTCAGTGAGTTTAGCGTATCGAAGATGTAACAGTTGCAGACTTTCGCCGAGCTGGCGCGCCGCATCCCGGTGAGCCGCCCGACCCTCATTCGCTGGAAGGAGGGGGTTACCACACGACCTCGCTATCGCGAGGATGTGGTGCGTTGCGCCGAGCTGCTGCGTCTGACACAAGCGGAGACGGACGAGTTCCTTCTCGCTGCCGGGTTCTCTCCGGAGACGGCTCCGGTGGCGGAGGACTCGGCCCTGCTGCGGGACCTGACGGAAGAGCCAGAGCCTGTACGGGCCGAGGAATCGCCGCGCTCTACGCTCAAGAGGCGGGGCGTTCTCATTGCGGTCGTGGTTGTCGCGGTTGTCGTGATTGGCGCGGTTGTAGTCGGGTTGGCGATTGTTCTCCAAGACAGGACCGAGTACCCGGCGGCGGTGGAGGGAGAGTCCCTAATCGTCATGGCTCCCTTCGTCAACTACACCGGGGGCCAGCAGGGATACAACGTGCTGGGCCGCCTCAAGGACGAGATAGACAATGAGGTCCTCGCCGCTGGACTCTCCAACGTGCGCACCGTCGAGTGGCCGGACGAGATTGAGTCGGAGGCCGACGCGGAGGAGGCGGGCCGGCGCTCAGACGCCATCATCGTGATCTGGGGCGAGTATGACAGCGGACGGGTGATGGCGAGGTTCACGGTGCCGCGAATCCGGTCCACGCAGCGAGATCAGCAGGTGGTTGATATCGCGTCTTCGCCTTCAGAACTGCCGGCGACGATCAACGCGGAGCTGATTGAAGAGGTGCGGTATGTCGCGCTGCTGACGCTCGGCCAGCTCTACCTGGAGCAGGGCGAGTTCGATCTCGCGAAGACTGTGCTGATACATGCCGCCGACAAGAATCCCTCCGATCCGGCAGCTCTGGCGAACCTGCGGTTCCTCCTGGGTCGCGCCTACCTGGGCGGGAAGCTGGCGGACTTCGACGAGGCCATCTGGCTGTTCACCCAGGTGCTCGCCGTGCAGCCGAGGTCGGTGGAGGCGCTC
>JAKZVY010000076.1:0-13432 GCA_047515825.1 Dehalococcoidia bacterium | reverse complement strand
GCGCGCCAAATCTCTATATGGTAGGACGTGGGTATGCCGGAAAGATCGACTAGCCGAGTGTATGACAGATTGCGGATCTCGTCGGCGTATTTGATGGCAAATAGGTGGATGTAAACCGTTTTCTTTCCTTCGGGAGCTGTTGCGTGTACGTGTCTAAGAAGTCTTGCGGCTTCTGCCAACTCCATTGGTCTTTATCCTCCATTTGCAAGTCCAAGCTCAGATACCGCCATGACGCCGCCGAGTCCGGTCGCCTTTCGGACGGCGCGGACGATGGCGCGGCTCACGCAGACGGTGGACGCGGCGCAGAGCCTGTTCATGTGGGCGTCCATCTCCATTTTACCAGTCGCGAGGGCGAATAGCGTATCGCCGTCGCCCATGAGGTGAGCAGGACGGACGGCCATGGCGAGGCCGTCATGGGCGACGGAGGCGAGCTTGTTGGCCTGGGCCTTGGTGAGCTGCGCGTTGGTGGCGCCGCCGCCGCTGGTGGTGTTCTCTCCGGGGCGGGCTGGGGCGTCCCTGAAGTCGGGCGACGCGATCAGGGACATGGAGTCGAGCATAGTACCGTCGCGGTCGAGGGGGCCGGCGACGATCTCTGAGGTCTCGGGATCGACCACTCCGCCGATGGCGTTGACGGCAACGACCGCCGCTATCACGAGTCCGCCGCCCAGGTGGATGCTGGCAGTACCTATGCCGCCCTTGACGCACTTATCGCGTCCCAGGAGCTTGCCGACGGTGGCCCCGGTTCCGGCGCCGACGCTGCCCTCGGGCATCGGGTCGGACGAGGCGGCCTGGCAGGCGAGGCGTCCGGCATCGGCATCGGGTCGAACGTCGGCGGTGACGACGCCGAGGTCGAACAGGACCGCGGCGGGCATGATGGGGATGCGGGTGTCTCCGAACTCAATGCCGATTCCTCTCTGCTCCAGGTACTCCATTACGCCGGTGGCGGCGGAGAGTCCGAACGCGCTGCCTCCGCTGAGGAGGACGGCGTGAACGCGGTCGACCATCGCGGTGGGGGCCAGAAGGTCCGTCTCGCGGGTGCCGGGAGCGGAGCCGCGAACGTCGACGCCTCCGACCGCTCCATCTTCGCAGAGGACGACGGTGCAACCGGTCGCGTTGCGACGGTCGGTGTAGTGTCCGACCCGGATTCCGGGGACGGCTGTTATGCCGATGCTGTTCATCTACGCTCCGAGGGCAAAGCAAAGGGCCTTCCCCGGTCGTTCGGAGAAGACCCTCTTGGTTTCAAGTTGTAGCTGTCGCCGCCCTGACTGCGGGCGGAAAGAGGCGCGCCATTGCGCACTCCCAGGTAAAGCGCTCACCGTCCGCCGGAGCGGTTCGGCTGCGAGGTGAATGTTAGCAGTGGGTGTTGGCGGGCGCAATGGGGGGTCTCAGATTGACACTCTATTAGCATCACCTTAGAATTGCAGTCACTTTCCCATGGATGGGCGCGAAACACGTATTTGACCCACTTCGCGGCATCCCAGACTGCCGGAGGCACACCAGATGAGCACAAAGGCCTACGTTCTGATAGAAACCGCTGTCGGCAAGCCGAGCGAGGTATCGCAGGCTCTCAAGCTACTGCCCGGAATCGACACCGTGGACACGGTCACCGGCCCGTACGACATCATCGCGGTGGTGTCTGCCGATGACCTGAACGCGGTGGGCGAAGTCGTTACGCGCGAGATCCATACGGTGAACGGGATCGTCCGCACGATAACGTGCATGGTTGTTGGCGGTCCGTAGAGGGCCGAGAGCATTTTCAGCCGGTCGAGCGCCGGCATAGTGGATCGACCTGCACGTGGTGCGCGCCGTGGTGCGCCCCCACGCGGTTTCAGCAGGCATTGGGGGGAGGGCGCCTTGGATCTCGGACTGAATGAGACTCAGCAGATGCTCAGGAACAGCGCGCGCGAGTTTCTGGAGGTCGAGTGTCCAATCGCCTACGTCCGCAGCATGGAAGAGGACGAGCGGGGCTACACGAGGGAGCTGTGGGAGAAGCTGGCTGGGCTGGGCTGGCTGGGGCTGGTGTTCCCAGAGGAGTACGGCGGCGAGGGTCTGGGGTTCGTGGAGTTGGCGATACTCCTGGAGGAGATGGGCCGGGTGCTGGTGCCGGGTCCGTACTTTTCGAGCGTGGTGATGGCGGGGACGGCGATAGCCGAGTCAGGCTCGGACGAACAGAAGCGGGAGTACCTGTCCGGTATCGCCAGCGGGCAGGTGATCGCGACGCTTGCGCTCACGGAGCCGAGCGGACGCTGGGACGCTATCGGCGTGGAGACGACAGCGGAGAGGTCGGGAGACGGGTTTGTCATTAACGGCATCAAGCTGTATGTTCCGAACGCGCACGTGTCGGACTACGTAGTGGTCGCGGCAAGGACGGGGGACGGCGAGAGGGCCGTCAGCCTGTTCATAGTCCCGCGCGGAGCGGACGGACTGATCGAGACACGGCTCAGGACGATAGCGTCGGACAAGCAGTCCGAGCTCGTGTTCGAGGGTGTGACGGTCCCGGCGTCGGCGCTGCTGGGCGAGATCGACGCCGGATGGGATACGCTTCAAAAGGCGCTGTCGTGGGGAGCCGTGGGCAAGTGCGCGGAGATGCTGGGGAGCGCGCAGCAGGTTCTGGACATGACGGTGGCGTACGCGAAGCAGCGCATCCAGTTCGGGAGGGCGATAGGGTCGTTCCAGGCGATACAGCATTACGCGGCGGACATGGCGACGGACGTGGAGGGCTGCCGGCATATCACTTACCAGGCGGCCTGGAAGCTGGGCGAAGGCCTGACTGCGGAGCGTGAGGTCGCAATGGCCAAGGCGTGGGTGTCGGAGGCCTATCAGCGGGTGTGCTTGCTTGGTCACCAGAGTCACGGGGCGATCGGGTTCACGAAGGAGCACGATATGCAGCTCTACTCTCGGAGGGCCAAAGCCGCTGAGTTGATGTTCGGCGACGCGGACTTCCACCTGGAGACGGTGGCGTCGGCGATGGGGCTGTGAGGTGAGTGATATGACGCAGCTTGGCCTGTCTGAAATGCGGCCTGAAGTCTCGGTTGAGATCGACATAAGACCCGCGGCGGACGTACTGGAAACGCTGTCAAGCGTGTCTGAAAAAGTCTCAGCCACAATCCTCGATCCCTGGTACAACAAGGGCATTGGCGGCTACCGTGAAGATTATGACGAGTGGCTTAGTGAAGTGATCCTGGCCGCGTCCAGGGTTTCGGACCACATCTTCGTTTGGGGGTTTCCGGAAATCATCGCTCAGCAAGTATCACGCATCCCAGAGAGCTTTACTCTCAAAGCGTGGTTGACGTGGTACTACAAGAATTGCCCCTCAGTTATCAGAGGATGGAGGTCTGCGCAGAATACGTGCCTGCACATTTCCGCTGAGGGGACCGTAACGTATCCAGAGAACTTCCTGGAAGGGGCGCAACTGGAGAGACTTCGTTCAGGAAAGATGCGGTTCGTCCCGGGGCCACCCAGTGTAATCGAAGCGCCGTTGAATGTCGGATTCGTGGGGAGGAGCGAACAGACAGGCCATCTCGTCCAGAAGCCGTTGGCCGTGATAGAGCCGCTGATATTGATGGCTACAAAAGAAGACGACACTGTGCTCGATCCGATGTGTGGGTCGGGGACGACAGGTGAAGCGTGTTTGAGGCTTCGGCGGCGAGCAATACTGTGCGACGAATCGGAGCACTGGCTCGCCATAACCTCAGAGCGAATCCAAGCCGCTGCTGGAATCGCGAACTCGGGTCTGGTGTCACATGACGCAATACTCGGGTGATTATGAGTATGCCGTTGTCAGAGGTCCGTACACCCAGAACTCCGTTCGCGCGAGGGAGGATAGAAGCGTTCTTTTTGGAGAATGTCGGCAGGGTTGCAACCATGGAACAGATAATTGAGGCAGCGACAGATCCCAAAACAGGCCGACAGCCGGAAAACTGGCACCAGCGTCTTTCCGAACTCAGAACCGATTATGGGTACACAATCTTGTCCTGGCGCAACAGAGGAGACCTTCGAGTCAGTGAGTACGTCATGCCTCACGCCGAAAGGCGAGACACGACTGGGAGAAGAGTGCGTCCAACGGCAGAGGCATGGCGTGAGACTCTTGAATCCGCAGAGTTCAAATGCGCCTGGGAGGAAGATGGTCAGCCATGCGGACTACGACAGGGTGATATCGACCCTGTTGGTGGAGGAACGGTCCGTCTAACCCCTGATCACAGACAACCACATTCACTCAATCCTAATGTGGACCCCGGAGATTCGTCCAAATGGCAACCTCTATGCGGCAGGCATCAAGTCATGAAGAAGAACTACTGGGACGACGACACAGGATGGCTAAATGTAATAGCCATTGCTCAATCCGCGGCAGAATCTGAAAAGCGTCGATTATATGAGTTCTTGAAATCTTACTTCGGTGAAGATTGAGCTTGGAAAGGGCCCCGGTGACGAGATGTTCGGGCTGGGGTGTTTGGAACACAATCGATTAGTGCTATGACGACATCTTCGTTCGTTCTGAAACGTCTGGCAGACGACTGGAAGCTGCTCCTGGCGATATTCGCCGGGATAGCGATTGCCGCGACGCTTCTGGCCGGGGCGCCGATCTACGTGGCAACGCTCGAACGTCAGGGGATCAACACGGCCATAGACCGCGCCGCACAGTCGTTCCTCAACATCTTCACCGCCGCGTCTCACATCACCCTGAGCAGGGCGGAGCTGGACAGGACGGAGCAGGCCCTCGGAGACGCGATATCGGACAATATCCAGGCGATATACCGCGGACGGGAACGCTATCTCAAGACCGCCACCTTTTTGGTGGGCACTGAGAACCACCCCTTGGCCGAGGATCTGAGGCCGGGGGAGGAGGCGTCCGTCTCCAGAGGGTACTTCCAGTACATGAGCAACCTGGAAGACCACGTCACGTTCACACAAGGGCGCATGGCCACAGAAAGCGTGACGTGGGAGGGGGACCTTCCAAAGCTGGAGGCGGTGGTGGGGGTCGAGTCGATCAGCGCGTTCGACGTGGAGCTGGGGCACACGGTCCAGTTCACTCCGGCGATGTCCAGCCCGGCGCGAGTGGAGGTAGAGATAGTCGGCTTTGTCGAGCCGACGGACCCTACCGAGGAGTTCTGGCAGCAGAACCCCAACCTGTTCATGAATCCGGCGCCGCTGGAGGAGTTGCCCGATCTGGGGGTCGAGATCGATCCAGAAGAGCCTCCGCTGGCGCTATTCGTGACGCGCGAGGCGCTGGTCGAGGGCGTCGGCAAGGCGTATCCGGGCACGCAGGTCACATCCAACTGGTACGTGTTCATCGACAAGGAGGGGCTGAAGACCTGGGGCAAGGACGTGGCGCGAACTCGGATCGCCGACTTGGAGTCGGACGTATCGCACGCGATGTCTGGTTCGGCGGTGTTCACCGGCATCACCACGATGCTGAACAGGTTCGAAAGGCGGAGCTTCTTCACGAGCGTGCCGCTGCTTTTGCTGCTCGTGGTCATGATTGTCACGGTGCTGTACTACATCCTGATGATGGTGTCCTACCTGGTGACCAGCCGGGAGCCGGACGTGGCGCTGCTGAGGAGTCGGGGGGTCAGCTCGTGGCACCTGGCGCGCATCTACTCGCTGGAGGGTCTGGCGATAACGCTGATCGCGGTGGCGATCGCGCCATTCCTTGCGGCGGGGATCATCGCGATGGCGGGGAAGCTGACCTACTTCGAGCGGATCACGCTCGGAGAGTTTCT
Source organism: Dehalococcoidia bacterium (assembly GCA_047515825.1). Classification (GTDB taxonomy): domain Bacteria; phylum Chloroflexota; class Dehalococcoidia; order Lucifugimonadales; family UBA1123; genus VXRN01. The sequence continues at coordinate 7,712 of JAKZVY010000076.1, read as the reverse complement.
GCCGGTGTCCATAGGGTGGATGCCCCTGGCGGTCGCCGCCGGGACGGGCCTGCTGTGCCTGGCGATATACGTTGTGCCGGGCGTTTTGGGGGCGAGAAGCGGGCTGATAGTCCACCGGCTGCGCTCATCGAGGCCGCCGTCGGCGCCGTTCTTCCAGCGGTACTACGTGGACGTTGGACTGATGGCGATAGGCGGGCTGGTGTTCTGGGAGCTATTTTCGCGCGGGCAGGTCGTATCCGGAGGGCTATTCGATCACGCGCGCGTCAACGAAGCCTTGTTGTTCGCGCCGGTGCTGCTTCTGACGGTCGTAGCGCTGCTGTTCATGAGGTTCTTCCCGCTGATAGTGCGCTACCTCAGCGGCGAGTCACCCACGCTGCTGCACCTGCTGTCGGCGGCGACCTGCTCGGCGCTGGCGCTAATAATCGCGGTCGGGAGCCTGAGCGCCGCAGGCGCGGGATACGGATGGATCACGGGCGTCGCGCACCTGGCCCTGATATGGGCGCTGTACTTCGGGACGTGGCGGGCCGAGCGGCGGTACTTCGTCATCGCGGGCTTTGCGATGCAGGCGGCGCTGATCGCGCTGTTCATCTACTCGGACGTTCCATCGCGGGACGAGGTCAGGTACATCCCGACCATCGTGCTGGCTATTCTGGTCCCGGCGCAGCTTCTGTTCGTGGGATTCCGCAGGATGGCAAGGGTCTATCCGGTGTGGGTGTCCATGACCATCTGGCGAATGGCGCGCAACCCTTTGCAGTATAGCTGGCTGGTTCTGCTGGTGGTGATGGTGTCGGGGCTTGGGGTTCTGGCGACGACAGTGGGGGGGACTCTGGACCGGTCTTACGAGGAGCGGATACTCTACGAGGTGGCGGCCGACGTCCGTGTGACCGGAATACCGACGTACTTCACGCGGGGCACACGGTCGATCAAGGAGCGCTATCTCGACATACCGGGCGTGAGCGCGGTCGCGCTGGCGCTGCGCGGGGACGGAACGGTCGGGGCGACGTATTCGGGCAGCAGCTTCCGCGTGCTTGCCGTCGAGTCCAACGACTTTCCATACATGAGCTGGTACAGATCGGATTTCTCCGAGCGTCCTCTGACGCAGGTGATGAGCGTTCTGAGGACCGGGGCGAACCTTCCGCCAATCGAGTTGCCGGAGGGGGCACAATCGGTACAGGTGTGGGCGCAGCCGGCCGAGGATTACCAGAACATATTCCTGTGGATGGTGCTTCAGGACAGCAGGGGGATCACGGACACGATAACGTTCGGCCAGTTGGAGGGGCTAGGCTGGTCGCTGATGGAAGCGAAGGTGCCGGACAGTCTCAAACCGCCGCTCAACCTGATCAGCGTGCAGATATACGAGCCTGCGTTCGGTCCGACCGGGACGGCCGGGGCGATCATGCTCGACGACATCCAGGTCTCGATGAACGGCGGGGCGGATCGGAAGATACTGGACGATTTCGAGGGCCGGATCAAGTGGACGGCGCTGTCCACGTCCATGATCTCATCCGACATGATCGGCGTCACCAACCAGGACGTGAAAAACGGGCAGAGATCGGGCATATTCATCTTCGGCAAAGACACGGACCGCGGCATACGGGGATTCTACCGCAGTCCGACGGGCGGTCCGGTGCCGGTGGTAGCGAGCGCGAGCTTCATGCGGCGCTCAGGACTCAGCGTCGGGGACGCGGTTGTCGTCAACCTGTTCGGTCGGCTCGTTCCGATCAGGGTCATGGACACGGTCTTCTACTTCCCGACGATGAACCCTGTCGGGCACGGGTTCGTGATAGCCGACCTCCAGTACCTGCTCCAGCATCTCAACATCCTCAGCCCCATCGGAAACGTCAGGCCCAACGAGCTGCTGCTGTCACAGGTGCCAGGATCCGAGGAGGACGTGTATAGCATAGCGGTGTCCCTCGCGCCCCAGTCGGACAACGTACATGACAGGACCAAGCTGCTAGAGTCGTTCGAGCTGGACCCGCTGATAACGGCCGGCTGGCGTGCAATGATGCTCGTGGCGGTGTTCATCATCATCTTCGCCGCCGCGCTGGGGTACATCACCTACTTGCTGCACTTTTCCGGCCAAAGCAGGATGGAGATGGGGTTCCTCCAGGCGCTGGGACTCAGGGGCAGACAGATGACGTGGCTGCTGAGCGCGGAGCACCTGGTCATAGCGACGATCGGGCTGGTGATCGGCACTCTGGCCGGGTTCTCTATGAGCAGTATAATGGTGTCCGCTGTGGCCGTTACAGAGGAGGGCGCTCCGGTCATTCCTCCCTTCATTCTGACTACAGACTGGGTCTTCATGGGGCCGATCTACGCCGCCCTCATCGTGATATTTGTTGGCGCTTTGCTGTGGCTGGCGAGGTCGGTCACCCGCGTGAAGCTGCACGAGATGACACGCCTGGAGGGTGAATGATTACGCTTATCTCCAGGTTGATAACAGCGTGGCCGCAGGTTGCGCGCAGGATGATCGCCAACTGGCAGCTAATGTCCACGGTCGTCGTGGGCGTGCTGCTTGCCTCGGCGATCATGGCGGGCACGGTCATATACTTCGACGCCCTCAGAGAGCTTGCGCTCAAGAACGCGGTGATTCAGCTAAGCGTCAATGAGACCAACATCGTCGTAAAGGCCGACCGCGGACCAACCACCTACGCCGAACGCGACAAGATGTTGAGGGCGGTGAATCCGGTGATCGCCGGGCACGTGGGCTGGATGCTCAGAGATCAGACCACCGGGGTCAAGACGGCCACGTTCTTCCTATCTGATGTCGGCCGGGAGGCGTCGGCGGATGCCGACAATCCCAGGACCTACTTCGGGCACCTTCCCAGACTGCATCAGCACATCACTCTGCTGCCCGCCGGCAGGCCGCCGGGAGACAGTCCGGCTCCGGGTATGCGCGGCATGCTGACGGTCGAGGCCCTGGTGCCGGCGGACGCGGCGCGCGAGATGGGCGTGGGCGTGGGCGACAGGTTCGCCGCCGTGCCCTACTGGAACGACACCGCGCCGTACATCCACGCGGTGGTAACCGGCATTTTCACGCGCGACGACCCGGACGACGAGTTCTGGTATCTCAATGACCGTGTATTCGCGGCTGCGACCGCCAACAGCTTCCTCACGCTGCCGTTCTACGTGACCGAGAAGAGCTATTACGAGGTGCTCGGCGCTCACTTCCGCCAGATGGACAGCACCTATAGCTGGCTGCTGATGGTGGAACCGGACACGCTGGACGCGAGGAACGCCACATTCGCGCGATACTCGATGGGCGCGATGGAGAACAGGCTGTCGTCCAACCTGTTCAGGTTCCGGCAAATCACGGAGCTGGAGGACACGCTGACGGAGTACGACAAGAGGCTGTTCTTCTCCAAGCTGCCCATGTTCGTGATCTTGATCCTAATCGCGGTGGTGATCATGTACTACGTGATCACCCTGTCCTCCCTGGTGGTCGAGCAGCACCGGGGCGAGATCGTGCTGCTCAAGAGCCGGGGGGCGAGCTCGGTACAAGTGCTCTCGATATTCGTACTCGAGGGCTTGACGATAGCCGTGCTGGCGGTCATATTCGCGCCGCTGATGGCCGGGGCGGTCATCAGCCTGCTGGGGTACGTTCCGGACTTCCAGGCGCTGAGCGGCGGCGGCAGGCTGACCGTCCACATCTCGTCGAGCGCGTACATAATGAGCGCTCTAGGAGGTCTGCTCAGCCTAGCCGCCCTGATGATTCCGGCCGTCCAGGCGTCCCGCATGAGCGTCACCACGTACCGGCACCAGTCGGCGCGTCCATACACCCAGCCGGTGTATCAGCGGTACTACCTGGATATTCTGCTGCTGATCATCGGCGTGATACTGGTCAGGCAGCTATCCGAGCAGGGGTCTGTCGTGGCGGTCGGCATATTCGGCGAGGTCGCGGTGGACCAGATCCTGCTTGCGGTGCCGGGTGTGATCCTGGTGGCCTCCGCGCTGGTGCTGCTGAGGCTGTTCCCGCTGTTCATGAGGGTCTCAAGCGCGCTGCTGTCTTCGTTCCTGTCGGCGGGCCTGGTGCTTGGTATATGGCAGATGGCGAGAAACCCGACCCACTACTCGCGGCTGGCGCTTCTGCTGATCCTGATGGCCGGGCTGGGCATCTTCGCGGCTAGCTTCGGGGGCACGCTCCAGCGCAGCTTCGAGGAGAGGGCGCTATACGAGACCGGCGCGGACGTGCGGCTTGAAGGCGTGATTCTGAGCAGCTCGGGCGAGTCCAGGCCCATGCGCACGGTGTTCGAGGACCTCCAGCCGGTTGAGGACGTGACCCTGGCGTTCAGGGGGTTCGGATCTGACCTGTCGAAGCTGCTGGCCGACTCATACACGATGTTTGCGGTCGAGGGCGAGAAAATCAGGGAAGTAGGCTGGTTCAGGGACGATTTCTCAGAATCGTCCATGAGGTCCATGCTTGGCTCGCTCTCGTCGGACACGCTTCCCGTCGGCATAGAGGCTCCAGATGGAGCGTCGGTCATCGGTGTGACCTTCAAGCCCGACCGTCCGCATCCCAGCGTTGCCATGGCATCCCGTATCCGGGACGCCAACGGGCGCTACTTCACATACATCATGGGGTCTCTGGATGATGGCGAGTGGCAGACGATGGAGCACTCGCTCGACCGTCCCGGGCGGCGTGGAAGACGCGCGCTCAGGCCGCAGTCGCCCGTGTCGGTAGTCTCGCTGAGCATATTCGAGACCAGCGGGCGCAATCGTCTGAGGGCGGGGTCGATGGTGATCGACGAGATCTTCGCGCGGATGCCAGACGGGGACAGGCGCGTACTGGAGACCTTCGAGTCGACCTCGGAATGGAGTATGCTCAGGGCCGTGCCTGAAGCGAGCTCAGACCTGCTAAAGCTGGCGGAGTTCGGGATGAACAACTCGTCCGCGGTCAACTTCATATGGGCGGAGGGGCGTGCGCTGGTCAGCCGCGGAATCTTTCACGGTCCTCCGCTGGAGCCGCTGCCCGCAATCGCCACCAGCCGGTTCATGAAGAACAACGGCCACGAGGTCGGAGATACGATAGAGGTCTCGACGCAGGGCCACCGATTCGAGGTCGCCCTTGTGGGCGAGATGGACTACTTCCCGACTCTCAATACCTTCAGGAGATCTTACCTGGTGACCGAGCTCGCGTCGCTGGCGGCGTACACGAATCTGGAGGCTACCGGGGGTGAGCTGCGGGCAAACGAAGTGTGGATGACCACCAACGGACAGAGCGACGCCCGAGCCGAGCTCATAGAGGACTTTGACGAGAACAGCTTGTTCCACGTCCGAACCGTCCACGACCGTGAGCAGGTGATGGCCGATTCGCAGGTCGATCCGCTGGTGCAGGCGGGGTGGCGCGTGCTGCTGTTCATGGCCTTCGCCTCGGTACTGATACTCAGCGGGATCGGGTTCATGGTGCACGCGTACGTATCGTTCAAGGGCAGGGAGATACAGTTCGCGCTGATGCGGACGGTGGGATTCTCGATGGGCCAACTCACTACTCTCGTCCTGCTGGAGCAGGTGCTCGTGATGGGCGCGGGCTTGGCGCTGGGCACGTGGATGGGCGGAAGGCTCGGCGCGACGATGATGCCGTTCCTGGGTCACGACGACCAGGGGACCCAGGTGCTGCCGCCCTTCGTGGTGGACGTAAACTGGCAGACGCTGGGGGTCACGTACGCGGCGATGGCGATTGTGTTCGCGATTATTATCACGGGCGTGATCTTCATGGTGCGGCGGATATCGCTTCAGCGGATCCTGAGGCTTGGGGAGGTGTGATGTAGGCTACAATAGGACGAGCAAGACCATCACACGAGACATCAACTCCTTGAGGGAGATGGGACTGATAAGGCAGACCCAAGAGGGCATCACAACGAACAAAGAGCGTGTGCTGTCATTTCTGCCATTGACCAGTCCGTAGGAGCGACCCGTATGACATATGTGGACAACGAGCCGTACGTCCTTTGCCAAGACGTGTTCAAGATATACAAGATCGCCGATCTGGAGGTCGTGGCTCTGAGGGGGCTGGATCTGGCGGTGGACCAGGGCGAGGTGGTGGCCATAGTCGGGGCGAGCGGGAGCGGCAAGAGCACGCTGCTCAACATTTTGGCCGGATACGACGCGCCATCCGCTGGCGGCGTGCTGGTCGGCGGCAAGGACCTGCTCAGGATGGGTGCGCGGGAGATCGAGGATTACCGGCGGAATGACGTCGGTTTCATCTGGCAGCAGACGAGCCGCAATTTGTTCCCATACCTAACCACGCTGGAGAACGTCACGCTGCCGATGATGCTGACCAGCACGCCCGGTGGCGACCGCAAGGAGTGGGCGGAGGAACTGCTCAGATTAGTGGGCCTGAGCCACAGGTTGGGTCACACACCTGAGAAGCTGTCCGGCGGCGAGCAGCAGCGCGTCGCCATCGCGGTCGCGCTCGCGAACAGGCCTCCGCTTCTTCTGGCCGATGAGCCGACTGGGGAGCTGGACGATACGACCGCCGCCGAGATACTGGACCTGTTCGGTACTGTCAACCGAGAGATGGGGACGACCATCCTGATCGTGACTCACGACCCGGACATCGCCTACAAGGTCGGGCGCGTGGTGATGATCCGGGACGGCAAGATGTCCACGGAGATCAGGCGTCGGGTGACGTTCCAGCGCATCAGGGGCGACGTCGAGACCGCCCAGCCGCTGGAGGAGTTCGTGCTCGTCGATGGCAACGGCAGGGTCCAGATTCCGAGGGAGCTGTTGGAGCGGATGAACATCGGCGAGAAGGCCCGCGTGCAGATCGAAGACGGCAGGGTTACGATTAGGCCGGGAGGGGATTAGCAGCGATGAGCAGAGTTCTGCCACTGATAACAACCGTGGACCTGTGGAGGACGTACTTGCTGGGTTCGGAGGAGATAAACGCGCTTCGAGGCGTCAACTTCAGCGTGATGCCCGGCCAGTTCATAGCGGTGGTCGGGCGGTCGGGGTCGGGAAAGACCACGCTGCTAAATATCCTGGCAGGCCTGGACAAGCCGACGTCGGGAAGGGTGATGTTCCAGGACCGGGACGTCGCGGACATGAGCGAGCATGACCTCACGGAGCTGCGACGGCACCAGATAGGCTTCGTCTTCCAGTCTTTCGGGCTGCTGCCGCTGCTGTCGGCGTTGGAAAACGTGGAACTGCCTCTGCGGATCGCCGGGGTCCGCACGCGCGAGCGGGAGGAGCGAACTCGCGATGCGCTGGAGATCGTCGGGCTGTGGAACAGGGCGAAGCACCGGCCCTATGAGTTGTCAGGCGGCGAGCAGCAGCGGGTGGCGATCGCGCGGGCTATCGTGAACGAGCCGCCGCTGATCTTGGCGGACGAGCCGACGGGGGAGTTGGACTCGAACAACGCGAGGTCTATCTTCGGGCTGTTCAAGGAGATGGTGCAGAACCGGGGGATAAGCGTAGTCTCGGCCACGCACGATTCGACGCTGCTCGAAATGGCGGACGAGGTGAAGGAGATACGGGACGGTCAACTCTCGGATGCGACGGACTTGGGCCGTCGCTACCGCGACTGAGGCATATTTATCTACTTATTCTCGATTTTGTACAAAAGTTATACTAGAAACGCGTTTATCTATGGGCGGTTTTGTAATAGCATCAGAATTGCCAACCTGGGGGGACTTGACTCGTCAACGCATCGTGGCTCCTCATTACGCATGCCGCAAGTCTCTTGGGTTGGCTTTTCTTTGCCCGGAGTGAGT
>JAKZVY010000075.1:0-3795 GCA_047515825.1 Dehalococcoidia bacterium | reverse complement strand
ACGTCCTGATCAAGGACTACGTGGAGGACTACCGCGTCACCCCGATGATCGTTCCGAAGCTCAAGCAGATCAAGCTGACCGACTGACGCCGCGTTGATTGGCCCCGATGACTGGGTAGATACTAATCTCAACCCGTCCCGCGCTCGTGGGACGGGTTGATTTATTCCGCAACGGCAAATACTCTTGCCCAGACGCCTGACCGTACATCTCGCATGGCACCGTCCAACTAGACCACACCCAATGAAACCCGGAGACCTCTAAGTAGGATTATGTGGCTCTACATCACACGCAGAATACTGTGGCTGCCCGTGCTCCTGTTGGCAGTGTCCTTTGTCACTTTCACGCTGGGACGGTTCGGCCCCGGCGACCCCGTGCAGGTCGCGCTCGGAAATCGATACGATCCCGACTCCGAGGTCACCAAGAACCTCCGTCGTCAGTTCGGCTTGGACAAACCCTTCGTGGTGCAGTTTGGGAGCTACGTCTGGAACGTACTGCACGGCGACTTCGGCGAGAGCTACCGGTTCAGAGGCCGGGCGGTCAGCTCGTTGCTCGCGTCGAAGATGTGGGTCTCGTTCCAGGTGAACCTTGCCGCCCTCATCGTCAGCCTCGGAATCGGCCTGCCCCTCGGCTTCTACATCGCACACAAGCAGGGCACCTGGCAGGACCCGAGCGTGGTGGCGAGCGCGCTTATCCTCATGTCGATTCCAATAATGGTCAGCATCCCCGCGTTTCTGTGGTTCAACTGTCTCAAACTGGACCTGATGCCCTGTTCCGGTTGGGGCGGATTCTTCGACATTCGCATGATCACTCCGGCCGTCACCATGGGAATACCGGGCGTCGCGGGACTGCTTCGGCTGATGCGCGCCAGCACGCTCGACGTTATGGGGCAGGACTTCATCAGGACCGCCCATGCTAAGGGGCTGTCTTCACTCGCTACCGACTACAGGCACATCCTGCGGAATGCAATCATTCCCATCATTACCATACTCTCATTCACGCTTGCCGGAATGCTGAGCACAGGGTTCATCGCCGAGCGGATACTCGGCTTCCCCGGCGTTGGCAACCTGGCGATTGACTCGATCTTCAACCGTGACTACCCGGTGATAATGGCCATCACGCTGATCGGCTCGGCCGCCTTCGTCTTGGCCAACCTTCTGGCCGACATCGCGTACTCCATCGTGGATCCTAGGATAAGGTACCAGTGAGCCGGAACCCCCAGCGCTTGGCCGCCTCCGATCTGGAGGTTAGGGAACCGCAAACCCGCAGCCGCGGACATCTCGCCCGCGCCTGGTCGCGCCTCGTCAGGAAGAAGCTGGCGATGGTCAGCGTGGTAACGCTCGGTTTGCTCTATTCCCTGGGCTTATTCCCTGCCTTACTGGCCCCCTATGAATATACGGCCCAGGACTACACCGTCATCCGAAAGCCGCCAAGCACGGATCACTGGGCGGGCACCGACCTGAAGGGGCGGGATATGCTCACGCGCATCATGTGGGGCATCCAGAACACCGTCGTCATTACCCTTGTCTCTATGGCGACGGGCGGCCTTCTCATCGGGGTAACGTTGGGCCTTGTATCAGGCTACTACGGCAGGCAGATCGACGCGCTCGTGATGCGCGTAGGGGAGGTGTTCTCGGCCTTCCCGGACATACTGCTCGTCATCATTTTGGCAGCGACCCTCAGGCCGAGAGTCAGGGAACTGGTCCTCTGGCTGGAGGACAACACGTTCCTGGACGGCTTGGTCTCGTCTGGAGCGCCCGATTACATCGTGATCTCGCTCGCTCTCGTGTCGTTCGGCTGGTTCGGCATGGCGAGACTCGTCAGGGGCCAGGTACTCTATCTCAAGCAGACCCAGTTCGTCGAAGCCGCCCAGGCTATCGGCGCAAGCACGCCCAGGATTCTCTTTAACCACCTCTTGCCCAACTCGATCAGCCCGATAGTAGTGACCGTATCCATGGGCATGGGATCCATGGTCGGCGTGGAGATCATTCTGAGCTACCTCGGCCTCGGCATCCAGCCGCCCAGACCGAGCCTGGGCGTCATGCTGCTCGAAGCGGGGAGCCTCAGCGCGCTCAGAGAAGTCCCCTGGATGCTGATCGGCCCCGGTTTAGTCGCATGGACACTGGTGCTGGCCTGGAACCTGCTGGGAGACGCCCTCAACGACGTTCTGAATCCCAGGACGCGGTAGGTCCGGGTTTTGAAACTCTACCTGATAGACGGCACGTACGAACTCTTCCGGGCCAACTTTGGAGCTCCTCCCCGGACCGCGCCCGACGGCAGCCCTGTGGGGGCCGTCGCGGGCCTTATTCAGTCGTTCCTCCTCCTGCTCAGAGAGGAGGAACCGGACTTCATCGCGTGCGCGTTCGATCACGTCGTCGAGTCGTTCAGAAACGACCTGTTCGACGGATACAAGACAGGGGAAGACGTGCCGCCGGACCTGTTCGCCCAGTTCGAGCTGGCCGAAGAGGCTACCCGCGCGCTCGGAATCGTCACATGGCCAATGACTGAGTTCGAGGCCGACGACGCGATCGCCACCGCGGTCGCCCGCTGGAAAGACGATCCGGCGATCCAGCGCCTGTTTATCTGCTCGGTGGACAAAGACCTGATGAACTTGGTCGATGAATCGCGCGTAGTGCTCTGGGACCGCAGACGGGGAATCACATACTCCGAGTCGGACATCGTCGAACGCTTCGGAGTCCCGCCGGCGTCTATCCCGGACTATCTCGCACTCGTCGGTGACAGCGCCGACAGCATACCGGGCATTGCGAGGTGGGGTGCCAAGGGAACAGCCGCGGTGCTGTCGGAGTATGGCAGCCTGGACCGCATTCCCGATTCGTATGACGACTGGACCGTCACCGTTCGCGGCGGCAAGACGCTGGCCCGAAAGCTGGCTGATAACCGGGAGGCCGCGGACCTGTACCGGACGCTGGCAACTCTCAGGATGGACGTCCCAATCTCAGAGATCCTGGACGACCTCCGGTGGCGGGGCGTTCTGAAGTCGGAGTATGTGAGCCTCTGCGACCGTCTGGGTCTGGAGCGTCTCAAATCCGCGCCCCACAAATGGCGATGACACTCTAGTAAGTGCCGTGGAGCTATACGTCATACATGGTCTCCCAGGTGTCGGAAAGCTAGCAGTGGCCAGAGAGCTGGCGCGTCTCCGGTCTGGGTACAAGCTGTTCCACCTTCATATGCTTGCAGATATGCTTGAGCCGGTCTTTGGCTTCGGCGGCCGGGGATTCATCGATCTGCGCAATCGGATCTGGCCCATGGTGATTGAGCAGGGCGTAGCTGACGGACTTCCGGGACTCATCACCACCTTCGTCTTCGAGCGATCCCTTCCGGAGGAGATGGTCCCAAACGTCCGGGATCACGTTATCGAGGCTGGTGGAGCTGTCCGTTTCATTCACCTCGTGTGTGAGAAGGCAGAGATCGAACGCCGGTTGAAAAGTCCCGATCGGACTCGATTTCGAAAGATCACATCAGTTGACGAGTTCAATCGAATCCTAATGTCAGGCCACTTCACAACCCCGGCACATCTGGGGGATACGCTGACACTCGACACGACGGATCTCAGCGCCGCTCAAGCGGCCGATCGGATCGTGAAAAACTGGAGATGAATCCGTATCTCCGCAATGGCCATCGCCGCGCGGTTCAGGGTCCAGAACCAAAGAGGCCCCCTACCTGGGGGCCTCTCTTGTTGGACGTGGCACCCCCGGCGGGACTCGAACCCACGCGCCTGGCTCCGGAGGCCAGCGCTCTATCCACTGAGCTACGGGGGCATGTCATTCAGGCTACAAT
>JAKZVY010000074.1:0-11397 GCA_047515825.1 Dehalococcoidia bacterium | reverse complement strand
GCACAGGCACAGCTGAGCAGTTTCGCGCACAGCGCCGTCAACGACTTCGACACGCTGGACGCCGCCGGCAACAACGCTCCCTCCGGCATCTGGTCGGACGGGACCACCATGTGGGTGGCGGACGATCGTGACGCCAGGCTGTACGCCTACAGGATGTCGGACAGGAGCCGCGACCCCGGCAGGGACTTCGACACCCTGTACACCGCCGGCAACAGGCATCCCCTCGGCATCTGGTCGGACGGGACCACCATATGGGTGGCGGACGATCGTGGCACCAAGCTGTACGCCTACAGGATGTCGGACAGGAGCGGCGACCGTGACAGGGACTTCGACACGCTTGACGCCGCTGGCAACGACGATTCCACCGGCATCTGGTCGGATGGGGCCGCCATGTGGGTGGCGGACGATCGTGACGACAAGCTGTACGCCTACAACATACGACACTGAGCGCGCTGCCGTAACCGGCCCCGGCGGCAACTAGATTCGGCCTCGAATGACGGTTGCGAAACACCTACTCCCGTGAACCCATCGGGGGAGAGTGAGCACCTAACTGGTTGACCAGACGATTCTTCAGACACCCGACAGACACTGGCCGGACTTGCGGAATCGGATCGATTTTGGCACGATAGAGTAATGAGAATAGGTGAATTCGAACTCAGAGACCCTGTGCCGGAGTTGAGGCGTCCAATTGCGATCGCCATGCTCAGGCCGTGGATAGACGTGGGCAGGGTCGGAACGCTCTCGCTCAACATCCTCCAGCGCCACCTTGGAGCGCAGGAGTTGGGCAGGCTTGTAGAGCCTGGGAAGTTCTTCGACTTCACCAGGTACCGGCCACGTATGAGAACGGTCAACGGTCAGCGGGTCTTCACCACTCCCAATACGATCATCCACCATGCGCACGACGACGCCACCGACCGCGACTACATATTCCTGCACATAAGAGAGCCGCACGCGTTCGGTGAAGTGTACTGTCGCTCGATCTCCGACGTGCTTTCGCACTTCGACGTGCGGGAGTACTGCAGGATCGGAGGCATGTACGATTCCGTGCCGCACACGAGGCCGCTGCTGGTAACGGGGACAATGAACGACGATCAGGCGGCCAAGGCAGCCGGACTGGTGTCGCAGCGCAGGAGCACGTACCAGGGCCCGACTTCGATCGTGAATATGGTCGCCGATCTCGTGACCCAGGGCGAGATCCCGACGACCAGCCTGATGGCCCACCTGCCGCAGTACATGCAGCTCGACGAGGACCACATGGGAGCGGCCAGGATTGTCGAGATCCTCACCGCCATGTTCGACCTGCCCGCCTCGCTCGCAGACCGGGAGCGCGGACGTCGCCAGTACGAGGATGTCAACCGGGCGGTCGAGAATAATCCAGAGGTCCGTTCACTCATCGGCAGACTGGAATCCTACTATGATCGCGTGCTGGTAGAAGGCGGACAGCAAGAAGAAGAGGAAGAAGCGCAGAACTTGGCTCCTGGCGTCGAGCAGTTCCTGCGAGAAGTGACCGGTCAGGTAGAAGAGGACGACTCAGACGACGACTCCAGCATCTAGCGACACCCCTCGGGACTTCATCGGTTACGGCCAGCACCCACCCCGTGTCGAGTGGACTAACGACGCCCGCATCGCCATTTCATTGGTGGTGAACTACGAGGAGGGATCCGAGTATTCGCTGCTGGACGGCGACCCGCATCGCGAGAGCAACAGTGAAGTTCCCTCTCCACTTCCGCTTGACGAGCGCGATCTCGCAAACGAGTCCTTCTTCGAGTACGGCAGTCGTGTCGGCGTATGGCGGGTCATGAGAGTGCTGAAGCGATTCGACGTGCCCGCGACGTTCTACTGCTGCGCCCTCGCGTTGGAACGCAACCCGGAGGTCGGACCGGCAATCGTAGATCAGGGCCACGAGGTCTTCGGGCACGGCTTCCGATGGGAAGAGTACTATCGGATGGACCGCGACGCCGAGCGCGAGGCGATTCGCAAGGCGGTCGAGTCTATCGAGCGAACGACGGGAGTGCGCCCGCTCGGCTGGTACACCCGGTACGGCCCGAGCTTGAACACCCGCGAGTTGGTCGTCGAAGAGGGCGGGTTCCTATACGACTCGAACTCGTACGCGGACGATATACCCTACTACGTAGAAGTCCACGGCAAGCCGTGGCTGGTCGTCCCCTACTCGCTCGAGGTCAACGACACGCGCTTCTGGCGAGGCGGCATGAACAGCCCCTCCGACTTCTACGAGACCCTCAAGAACACCTTCGACCTGCTCTACGAGGAAGGGTCCGAGTCTCCGAAGATGATGAACATCGGACTGCACTGCCGGATCGTCGGCCGACCGTCTCGCGCAGCCGCGCTGAGGGATTTTCTGCAATACGCGACCGGGTTCCCGGATGTGTGGTTCGCGCGGCGAACCGAGATCGCGCGGTGGTGGCTGGACAAGTATCCGCCACAAGAGGCTGCGACCTAAAAATTGCTCCCAAACGAATCAAGACTGGAAGAGATATGCGCAGCTACCTGACAAACCTCGAATGCACCTACTGTCACGCCGAGTGCTCGGCTGACGAGCCGCAGCGCCTCTGCGCCGAGTGCGGCAAGGTCCTGTATCCGCGATACGACCTCGAAGGCGCGGCTTCGGCCCTGGACCGCGACATGCTCAAGGAGCGCCCTGCGAACATGTGGCGCTACTTCGAGGTCATGCCGATACGTGACGAAGCGAACGTGATCACGCTCGGTGAGGGGTTCACGCCGATGTTCCAGGCCGAGCGGCTTGGACCTACGATGGGCTGCTCCAACCTGCTCATCAAGGACGAGGGCGTCAATCCCACCGCGTCGTTCAAGGCGCGGGGGCTGTCGGCTGCCGTCTCAAAGGCCAAGGAGCTCGGAATCACCAAGATCACGATGCCGTCGGCGGGCAACGCGGCCGGCGCGATGACCTCGTACGCGGCAAAGGGCGGCATCGACTCCTACGTGGTCATGCCCAGAGACGCGCCCGAAGCGAACCGGAAAGAGGTCGTCATTACTGGCGGCGAGCTCACCCTGATCGACGGCCTTATCAGCGACGCCGGCGTCATGAGCCGCGAGCGCGCCGCAGAAGAGGGGCTATTCGACATATCCACGCTTCAGGAGCCTTATAGAGTGGAGGGCAAGAAGACGATGGGCTACGAGATCGCGGAGCAGCTCGGTTGGACGCTGCCGGACGCGATCATCTACCCGACAGGCGGAGGTACCGGAATCGTCGGAATGTGGAAGGCGTTCGACGAAATGGAGGCGATGGGCTGGATAGGCAGCGAGAGACCAAAGATGTTCGCGGTGCAGTCCGAGGGATGCGCTCCGATAGTGCGAGCGTTCGAGCAGGGCACGGAGTTTGCGGAGCCCTGGCAGGATGCTCAGACGATCGCGGCTGGCATCCGGGTGCCGTCGGCAATCGGGGACTACCTGATCCTTGGGTCCATACGGGAGAGCGGCGGCGGCGCGCTGACAGTCAGCGACGACGAAATCCTCGATTACATGGGCAAGGTTGCGCGACTGGAGGGCATGTTTATCTGCCCCGAGGGCGCGGCCACAGCGGCCGCGCTTGAGAAGCTGCTGGCTGCCGAACAGCTCGGGGCCGATCAGCGAATCCTGCTCCTCAACACCGGCTCAGGCCTGAAGTACCTCGAGCTAGTGTAGGCAGCATCACCCGGACACTAACCACCAACCACGAACTGCGGAGTCGTTGATCCATGCCTCTAGGAAGCTGGAAGTACCGAAGTGAACAGTTTGGTTGTCAGTCTGAGGGGAACGGTAGTAGAGTATCGACATATACTATTTACGTAAGTCGTAATGATACGAGGCTTCAAGGATCGGAGAACTGAACGATTCTTTGAGGGCCGTCCGGTGCGGGCCTTCCAAGGCTTTGCAGATCGGGCGACGCGCAGATTAACTGTATTGGACAACTCTGCTTCTCTTCACGACCTTGCTGGGTTGCCCAGCAATAGGCTGGAATCGCTATCCGGGACCGCATGGGCCAATACAGCATTAGGATCAATCGCCAGTGGCGCATCTGCTTTCGCTGGGAAGACGATGGTCCTTACGATGTCGAGATAGTGGACTACCATCGATGAGGAGACCGGTGATGAGTGTCAGCAACGGTATGAGGCCGGTACATCCGGGAGAGATACTGGGCGAAGAACTTCGGGAGCTTGGGATGTCGGCAAATGCTCTGGCCAAAGCGCTCGACGTTCCCACAAATCGGATCACCGCAATCCTGAATGGGCAGCGTGGGATAACTGCCGACTCGGCCCTGCGCTTGTCCCGATATTTCGGCACGACGCCGCAACTGTGGCAGAATCTCCAAGGTACATACGAACTGCGCGTGGCTGAGATCCAGGCAGGGGAGCAGATCGCGGAACGGGTGCAGCCAAGAAGTACGACAAAGGCCTTGGGGCTTTGAGGGAGACTGGCCTGAACGCAGAAGAGCGGGAGATTCTGGAACACTTCGAGCGCCAGACGCTGAGCGTGAGATCGACGTGGCGCGCAGGGCCGCTCGCAACACGTTCAACAAGACTCGTCGGGTGAATCTACGAATTACCGAACGCGACTTCAACCTGGCGCACACCAAGGCCAGAGAGGAAGGCATCCCCTACCAGACCCTTCTGTCCAGCGCCATTCACAAGTACCTGTCCGGGCGGCTGGTCGAGAGCAGGTAGGCCGGCGTCTCCACGCGGAGTGTGTCTTACCTAACCTCGACCTCGCTGATGTATGGCGCGAGGATGCCGGTGGACGACTTGACCATCATCTCGATCAGGTCGTGCGTAGGGACGCACTCAGGGCACTCTTCGTTTACTCCGGGGGTGTACTCGATCGTGAGTTTGCCGCCTCGGGAATCTATGAATCGAATGGACCCGCCCTCTGAGGCCGCGATCATCTGTATGTTGTCTATTACGCTCTGAAGTCCTGGATCTACGTTGGTGGTCATTCGCTGTGTCTCCTGATGATGCGCGCGTATATCCTAGCACTTTTGACCGACATGGATGGCGACCGTCCCCAGCGCGAGTTTCACGCAGTGAGTGACCTTGAGTCCGGCATCGGTCATGGCGCCGGTAAGCTCGTCAGCGGACATGAACCCCTGCGCCGACTGCGGCAGGTACGTGTATGCTTCGCGGTCTCCGGCCAGCAGAGCGCCGAGCCAGGGAGTAGCGTACCGGAAGTGCAGGCGCGCCATGGCGCTGATAGGATCCCTGCCGTCCTGCCGGACGATCTCCAGCGAAATCACCCTGCCGCCGGGCGCAACGACGCGGGCCATCTCACGAAGCGCTTTGGACACGTCTATGAAGTTACGTATGCCGAATCCGACGGTCGCGCACATGAAGCTGTCGTCGGCGAACGGCAGCTCGTGCGCATCGCCCTCGGTAAACGACACCGATTCGCCGACACCTTGACGCAACCCCTTGCGCACGCCGAGGGTCATCATATCGCGTGTGAAGTCCAGCCCCACGACGGACGTAACTTCAACTCTACTTGCTAGCTCGAAGGCGAAGTCACCTGTGCCTGTCGCGACGTCCAGCGCTCTGCCAGACAGTCCCTCCACCGCCATCTTAGTTGCCTTCCGTCTCCAGGCATGGTGACGTCCGCCCGACATGACAGTGTTGAGCAGATCGTAACGCCGCGAGATACGGGCGAACATGCTGGCCACGTAGCGGGCGCGTTCAGGGCCGCGTAGCTGTGCCAATAGAGCCTCTACCTCAGGTCTGCTATCGAGACTGGAAGCGCCGGAAGCAGGTCGCTCGCAATCATGCCAGTATATCCCAGCCGATTCCGTGCGGACTCCCCCGCCAGCCCGTGCAGGTAGACGCCGAGAGACGCGGCCGTCTCCAGCTCCAGTCGCTGCGACAGCAGACCCGCTATCGCTCCCGCGAGCACGTCCCCGGTTCCCGCGGTGGCGAGCCCCGGATTGGCGAACGGCGAGACCTGCGCAGAGCCGTCAGCGTGGGCGATGACGGTGTACGCACCCTTCAGCACTACCGTCTTGCCCCACTCCCGCGCCGCCGCACGCGCCAGGTCCAGTCTGCTCGTGTCGTCGCCATAGTTCGAGCCGCTGATTAGCCGTGCCATCTCCCCCGGGTGAGGTGTCAGCACACCATTCGCGGCCCATTGAGAGTTCCAATCTGGAACTCGGGCCAGCGTATTCAGCCCGTCCGCGTCGACTACGGTCGCGGGAAGATCGACTCCCGATAGCAGAAGCCGCTCGACCATCGCCCGCGTGTCCTCCGCCTGCCCCAGTCCGCAGCCGACGAGCAGTGCGCTATACCCACTTATGGCTTCCAGCACGAGGTCGGCGGCATCGGGAGATACTATTCCCTCGCTGGATTCCGGCAGAGGCAGAAAAGTCGGCTCGACGGCTCTGGGCGCGACCGATGAGACGAGGCTGGTGGGTATGGCTATCGTGACCAGGCCCGCACCCACCCGCGCGGCAGACGCTGCTGCCAGGTACGCAGCGCCCAGGAAGCTGCGGGACCCCGCGACGATCATCGTCCTGCCAAAAGTGCCCTTGTGGGAGTCGCCCGGACGTTCGGGAAGCGCGCTTCCCACCCACTCGGAGGTGAGCACGCCAATGTGTACGTCGTCGTCGAGACCGGGCGGAATGCCGATGTCAGCCACCTCAAGGCGTCCGACATAGTCCGCCCCCGGGAAGTCCAAGTGTCCTCGTTTGGGGTAGCCCAATGCGACGGTAACGTCAGCGGCGACACATGCCGGGTCCATGTCGGCAGTGTCGCAGTTCAGGCCCGTAGTCAAATCCAGCGCGAGCAGCATTGCGCCGCGGGTGTCCTTCCTCGTGGCAGACAGGACACCCAGTATCTCTCTGAACACACCCTCGATTGGTCTCGCTCTGCCGGTGCCCAGTATCGCGTCAATCACTAGATGAGCGGAGTCGAGCAGATACGTCAGGCGATCAAGACTTGGGTCGTCCGAGACCGCGACTACCTCCACACCAGCATCACGAGCAGCTTCCAGCTTGGGGTCCGGGGCGCCTCGGTCACGGCAGACGTACGCGGTGACCCTCGCGCCCCATCGACGTAGATGTCGGGCGGTTACCAGACCGTCGGCTCCGTTGTTGCCGGGACCGATCAGAACGACAACCGGTACACCGGTGAGCGGCCCAGCCAGGCGCCGTGCAGCGCGGGCGACGGCGAGGCCCGCGTTCTCCATGAGCGTGTCCGTCGAGACACCGGCCTCCTCGGATCGTTCCTCGATGGCCCGCATCTCACCGGCGGTGACTATCCTCAAGCAATCACACCCGACCCACGAGCGACTTGAGAAGCTCCCGCGTTCGGGCGACCGAGGCGTCCGGGTCGTCGCCGACTGGGAAGATCGAGGCCAGGAACTCAGTCGCTCCGGCAGACGAAAGGGCTTTGAGCTTGGCTTCGACCTCGGCCTCGTCACCGATGATCGCGACCTCGGCTGGACTTTCAACACCCTCGATATCCAGCATCCGCCGGTAGCTGGGCAGGCCGCCGTAGCGCCCGAAGTGTCCCGACGCGGTCTCGAATCCCGCCTGCCTGTCGTCGGTAACGCAGATCGGGAGTCCAACGCAGACCCGGGGAGCAGGTCGTCCGGCGCTCTCAGCCGCAGACGTGATCTTGGGCACGATGTGGGTGTCGAGCGTGCGTGGGCCGACCATCCACGTTATCGTGCCGTCGGCACGCGATCCCGCCATGCGCAGCATCCGGGGGGCGAGCGCGGCGACACACACGGATGGCGGAGTATCCGTCATACGCGCTATCTCTCCGGATACGCTGAAGTGCTCGCCGTGGAAGTCCACGCTGCCCGTGGACATGAGGGACTGGAGCACAGTCAGGTACTCGTCCATATGCTGCGCGGGCGCATGGAAGGACATTCCCCAGCGATCTTCCACCACCGGCCTGTGGGACAGACCGATGCCGAGTAGGAGCCGCCCGCCGGTAGCTGCCTGCGTGGTGAGCGCCTGCTGGGCGAGCGCCATCGGGTGCCGGGGATAGGTCGGCACGACAGCGGTGCCCATCTCTATGGTCTGTGTCGCCGGGCCGGACAGCGCAAGCAGGGTCAGCGCATCCACGCCGGCCACCTGTGCCGTCCAGAAGCTATCGAAGCCGTCAGCCTCGGCATCTGCAGACTGCTGCACCTGGCCCTGAAGAGTGTCGGCTGCGCCCATTGTTCCGATGAAGAGTCCAATTCTCATGTTCAGCCTCCGCGAAGATTGCAGTATTCCTGATGCCCGAAGCCTGACACCTGACTCACAAAATATTGCCCTTCTCGCTGTTTCCGACTACGGATGCGACCGCGAACTTCCTTGAGTGGCTGAGGGAGAGAGCGATGTCGGTAAGTCCAAGACGGTCTGCCCTTGCTTGCGCCGTACCGTGTAGCTCGATCCTTGGAGCCTGCCCGCGGCCGCGCACCACCTCGATGTCCCGCCACCGGATGCCGCGCACGCCCGTCCCCAGGGCTTTCATGGTCGCCTCCTTGGCGGCAAATCGGCTGGCGAGCTGCGGCGCGCGTCCTCGGCAGTACGCGATCTCTCGGTCTGTGTAGATGCGACGCAGAAACCTGTCGCCATACTGCTCGAACACGCGCTTGATCCTGTGAATCTCGATAATGTCCACGCCCGCAATCAGCAATTTCCGGCCTCGATAGATGTGTGGTTGTGGAGCCTGTTTGAGTTTTGCAGCCGGCGTAGTCAGGAGCATTGATCTTACCACCCTTATGGGTTCCGGTCTTGGATCAAGTCCAAGACCGGCTCTCCGCCGAAATGATGGCAATCGCTGCTTTGTCATCCGCAAGATGCGCGCCGACAAAATCGAAACAGCTTCAAGCATCTCCCATCAAGGAGATAACGGGATTAATAGAGTGCCGGTGGGCCAATGGGGACTGCTACTCAGAACCTTCTCGCAGATCCTGTTCCTTCACGGCCCGGCGAGTGTCGTGCCCGTGACGCGCGCGACCTCGCTGACTCCGGCGGGATACACCGCGTGCACGCGGTAGATGTACTTGGTGCCGGGTTGAATGTCGGTTGTGTCGACGTACGTCGTGACATCGGCAGCGACCTCAACCTCGATAAAAGTATCCTGCGAGGGCTGCCTGCGCAGTATCCGGTATCCGGTCGGCGCTGCACCGTCGGGCGCGTCCCATGTCAGGGTTACCGAGTCGTGGGTGGACGTGGCCGCCAGGTTCCGCGGTGCGGGCGGAGAGCATGGCCCGTTGTTGGTCACACCGATGAGGTCCTCGCCGCTCTCGCTCATGCGCAGCATCAGCAGGTCTCCGCTCTCCCACGGCTGGGCGCAGACGTTCCACGCCAGCGCTCGTGTCCCATCCTGTTCCACCTCGGCAGCGTCATTCAAGTCCAGTCTCAGCGTCACCGAGCCGTCCAGGGCTATGAAGTCAATGTGATGATTAGCAAAACCGCTCGCGCTGTGCGGGTCGAGTTCGACCTCGACCTTTCCGAGCTTCCAGTCGATGCGGTTTATGTTCACGCTTCCGACGCCCTCCAGGGTGAAGGAGGTCGGATCGAGCACACCGTTATCGGTGTCCGAGCCCACGGCTGATCCTATGTCCATCGGGTCGAAGAATGCTTCGTGCAAAGTTCCGGGAGGCGCCGTTGCGACGACGACTATCTCCCTGCGGTCCTTGAGATCATCTGTCGATTCATCAGGATTGTAATTGCAGGGCACCCACGGCGCTGACTGAACACTGTAAAAGACCCTGTACACGCCACGGGGTATTGGGCGAGTGGTAACGTGCTCCCACTCGTAACCAGTGGAGGGGTCGTTGTCAGGGTCCTCCACCATTCTGAGGATGAACAGATCGGAATCGGGACCCGTCGTCCACCACTTTGAGTAGTACTGTGACTCTGCATATTTCGAAGAGAGTCGGTGTCCTTCACTCCGACCGGATGGGATGCTGGCATCCACAGAGAATGCCCTGATGTGCCCACTCTGGATCTCCGCGTCGTGTCTGAGCTTCCATTCGATGCACTCCTCGTAACCCGGAACATCGCGATTCGCGGTGAGCAGGTCATCGTTCGCCTTGATTCGCCTCTTGATCTCGGACAGCGAGATGGTGGGCGCGCTCGCGGATACAACGCCGGCAGCGCCCTGAGATTGGGAGGGCGGCGCTTCCGTGAAGTATTCCGGCTCTACTGAGCCGACGGCGCCTGACGCTCCATTCGGAGCGCTGGATGGCAGCCACGCCCTATTGTAGCTGCTCATGATAGCGTACTCATGTATGTCAACCGGATATTCATTGAAACCTGGCCCAATGAACTGGTATGTCGTTTGGTCCGAAGCGCCCGTGACGGGAGGGAGACCGTACAGGACAGGTTCCGCTCTCAAAAACACAAGCGCTTCCCGGTTGTCCCAGCTGCGATCACGCGCGTCGAACGCATCTTCGGCAAGACTCTCCGCGGAATCCCTGTCACTCACTTGCCACTTCACCACGGGCACCTTGACCATGAACTCATTGTCTCCGCTTCCTTTCAGGTACTCTATGGCCTGGAAACGGAACTCAAATATCGGCAAATCTCCAGGATTGTCCGTGTAGTTTATCCACTCGGTGCCGGGCTGGGCCTCTATCAGTCTGACCCACGCGATGACGTCCGATATGAAGATGAGCTCGTCCAGAGACGACGGTGGGACAAAGGGCTGCGATGTATCTATCATTGTAGGTTGCGCAGTCGTCGAAGTGGGCGCGGGCACAGAAGCTGTGGCTTTCCCGCAGCCCGACAACAGGACCAGAACACAGGCCGTGAGAGAAAGGAGCGTCACGTATATTCTGGGCGATTTGTGTATAGGCGCTCGTACCCTGCTCATGAACATTGTGTGCACCTCAGTGAGTGTGGCTCGTGTTGACGACTCGCATCGCGGATATGTCGTTCGACGGTGGCGTCTGGATAATCTCGCCATCCGGCGGCGCGGATGTCATCAGGTCGCTGGGGTTTCCACTGTGTCCCAGTCCTGCTGTGTGTCCGAACTCGTGCATCATCGTCGCGGGCAGGTAGTATTCCCAGTCTTCTATCATCATACTGTTGGTTGTCCACGAGTGGCCTGTCTCTGGCATCTCCTTGATGAGGATCTCTCTGGTCGTCAGATGGGGGTAATTCGAGTCCGGAATATTGAAAGCGCACGCAATACCGCCAACACACCTATCGGCCGCACCCGTAGGCAACAGTTTGACGGTGACTCGTCCCGTCTCCGGCAGCAGACTGTCGCATGGGACGGTCGCCCTACCAAAGGAGATGCCGGCGTTCGCGCTGGTCCATGCTTGCGCCGCCTCTCTTATTCCGACCACGAAGTCGAGGTCAGTCGTAGGAGCGGGCATACAGGCGATCCGGTAGGTGATGCTATGGTCCTCATCATGCCACGGCTGTCTCATCACACCAAAATAGAAGGCGCT
>JAKZVY010000073.1:0-21084 GCA_047515825.1 Dehalococcoidia bacterium | reverse complement strand
CGAGCCGGAAAAGGGCATATCGGCCATACGCATAGCATCCGAGATCATCACAAGACTGCCACAAGGCAGGCTGGACGACGAGACGACCTTCAACGTCGGCACCATCGAGGGCGGCTCGGTGCGCAACGCCGTCGCTGAAACTACAATGGTCCGCGGCGAGTTTCGGAGCCGCAACATCGAGACCCTGGACAGCATCAGGATGCAGGTGGACGAGGCGCTAGACGAAGTTCGAGAGATGTTTCCGGAAGCCGCTATCGAATGTCATCTGCACACCGAGTTCACGGCGTACACGCTGACGGACGACGACCCGGCAGTGAACAGGGTCAAGGCGGCGCTGGAGTCTCTGGGCATGACTCCAACGATGCTGCCGTCGGGAGGCGGCACCGATGGAAACGTTTTTAGACTCAACGACATCAGCGCGGTGGTGGTTGGCATGGCAGACCACGGAATGCACACGGTACGTGAGTACGTGACGATTCCGGACTTAGTGGACGCGGCGCACCTGTGCGAAACGCTGCTGCGGACAGACGGCTAAAGAGTGTCCGTTCTGTACCTGGGACATTCCGCGTTCCTGTTCGAGGACGAGTCCGGCGGTCGTTTGTTGATCGACCCGTTCGGAAACTCGGACACGCGAAAGTGGTTCCTGAAACCGTTTCCGTCCCTCGACGTCGATCTGGTCGCCGTAACCCACGACCATTCGGACCACAATGCGGTCGGAGCTCTGCCACCTAGCACAGAGGCCATGAGAGGAGCGAAAACCGGGACGGTCGGGCAGACCACAATCAGCGGAATTGTCGATCTTCACGCCGGGCCGTCCGGCATATCGAACACCATCTACATCATTGAACATGAAGGTGTGCGCTTTTGCCACTTCGGCGACAACCGGCCTAGCATTCCCGACAGCGTCCGCGCGGCGCTGGGGAAAATAGACGTCCTGATGGTACCGGCTGACGACTCGAACCAACTATTCTCGTACTACGAACTCGATCTGCTTGTGGAAACTCTGAAGCCGACAGTCGTGATCCCGATGCACTACTTCACAGAGGGCCTGACGGATCCCGGGTGCGGGCTGAGCAGGCCGGACGCATGGGTGAGGAGACAATCGCCGCGTCGCCCACTTCGACGGTCCAGGTTCAGGATTGACCGTCGCGGTCTGCCGTATGAGCGCGAGGTCTGGATGGTTCCTCCCTCGCTGGCGGAGTGATCGAGCGTCGTTCAAGCCGATGAATATGCAGGCCCGCGATTGGCGCGGGCCTGCATAGGTGTCGATTCTACGGGGCGGATCAGGAGACTTCGACGCTGGCTCCGACGCCTTCCAGCTTCTCTTTCAGGGATTCGGCCTCGTCCTTCGGGATCGCCTCTTTGACTACGGTCGGGGCGCTTTCGACCAGGTCCTTGGCCTCTTTGAGGCCGAGAGTCGTGACCTCGCGAACCGCCTTGATCACGTTGATCTTGTTGGGGCCGAACGCTTTTAGGGTGACGTTGAACTCCGTCTGCTCCTCGACCTCAGCAGCGGCCTCGGCTGTGCCCGCTACGCCCTGTACGGTCGCCATGGTGACGGGCGCTGCGGCGCTCACCCCGAACTCCTCCTCCAGGGCCTTCACTAGGTCGGAAAGCTCAAGGACGGAAAGTCCCTTAATGCCCTCTATCAGCTCGTCTTTTGTCAGTGTCATCGGTTCTATCCTCCTGATAGGTGTTCAAGTAGTCAGCTTCCGGTGGGTGGATGTTCAGGCTTCCTGTTTCTGAAGATTATCCACGTGGCCCTGCAAAACGCGGGCCAGTCCGGCGATCGGGCCGTTGAGGACGTTGACGAGGCCACCGATCGGGCCGTTCATCCTCATCAGCAGCAGGGCGAGCATCTCTTCTCGGGGCGGCATGTTGGCCAGCCGATTCACGTCGTCGGTGGACAGCACCTGGCCGTCCAACTCCCCTCCGCGTATGGCGAGGGACGACCTCGCGGACCGGATGAACCCAGCGAGTGCCCTGGCAGGCTCGGTCGGGTCCCCATAACCGAGTGCGACGCCCGTCGGGCCCTCGATCACGTCCTTGATGGCGGCTTTGCCGATCTTATCTGCCGCGAGGTGGGCGAGGGAGTTCCTGATGATCCTGTACTCGACACCGGCCTCACGGAGCGCCCTGCGAAGATCAGTCATCTCAGACACCGGCAGGCCGGTGTAGTCGGTGGATATGACGATCGTGCTGCGCTCGAACTTGTCGGCCAGCAGGTCCACCTGTTCAACTTTGGCTTGAGTTGGCAATTCGCTCTTGTCCTTCCCTAAATGTACTCATTACCGTGGCCGCACGATTCACCCTCATCCCCGTATCGGAGTACAGGGCAGGCTCCAGCCCTCTCCCTTGACGGGATAGGGACTCTGGTCGGTACCGGGCAAAAATATACCCTGGCCAAAGACCAGGGCGTATCAGGTGCACGCATCGAGCCATAGCTCAATAGCGGTGTCTCCACGGCCTGGGCGGGCTGGTGTATTACTTCCGCGTGGGAAGCCCGCAGTCTTCGGCTGACTTTTCTATTCTACACGAAGGGCTGAGAGTCGATCAACGTCCACGGAAACGCTGGGGCCCATCGTGGCGGTCAGGTGGGCGGCGCGAATGAACTGTCCCTTGACGCCCCCGGGCCTTGCGCGGACTATGTTGTCCATCAGCGTGGTCAGGTTGTCCATGAGCTTGTCTTCTTCAAAGCTGGCCTTCCCGATGGGAAGGTGCATGACTCCCGTCCTATCGAGGCGAAACTCTACCCTGCCCCTCTTGGCGTCACTCACAGCGCGCGGTATGGCATCCTGCTGTACCACGGTGCCTGTCCTCGGATTGGGCATGAGGCCGCGGCGTCCGAGGATCCTCCCCAGTCTGCCGATGCGCCCCATCAGGTCTGGCGTGGCGATCGACACGTCAAAGTCCAGGAAACCGTTTTCGATCTCTCGGATCAGGTCGTCGCCGCCGACGTAGTCGGCGCCCGCGTCGCGGGCGATGGTTTCAGCCTCGCCCTGGCAGAAGACAAGGACCCTTACGAGTTTCCCAACTCCGTGCGGCAAGACCGCGATACCACGCACCATCTGGTCGGCATGGCGTGGGTCGGCTCCGGTGCGCAGGTGAAGCTCAATCGTCTCGTCGAACTTGGCACTCGCGGTCTGCTTGGCCATCTGAATTGCATGTACCGGCTCGTAGCGAGTGTCCCGCTCCAGCAAACCGGCGGCCTCTTTGTATCTCTTTCCTCTGCTGACCATTGTAGGTAGTCCTCTGTCTTTGGAGTGTGGTTAGCTGCGGGTGAAGGTCAGCGAACGGCAATGCCCATACTGCGGGCGGTGCCCTCGATAATGCGCATAGCGCCGTCGACGTCAGCGGCGTTGAGGTCGTTGAGCTTCGTCTCGGCAATCTCTCTGACCTGATCGCGAGAGACCACGGCCACCTGTTCAGCCTTCGGGTTCGCGCTGCCCTTTTCCACGCCCGCGGCCTTGCGCAGAAGCTCGGATGCGGGCGGACTCTTGACTACGAACGTAAACGAGCGGTCTTCGAAAACCGTCAGCACGACAGGAACGATGGTCCCTATGCTCTGGGCGGTGCGTTCGTTGTACTCCTTGACGAACGCCATAATGTTGACGCTGTGCTGGCCGAGGGCCGGGCCGACCGGCGGCGCGGGCGTGGCTTTGCCGCCTTCTATTTGCAACTTGATTATGGCGCGTACTTTCTTTGCCAATTGTCTTTCCTCATGGACTCTTCGTTATATTGCTTTGCACTAATGAAGCGGTTTCGATCACCCTCATCCCAGCCCTCTCACATCAAGGTAGAGGAGACCGTTGCCTTAATGAAGGCCCACGGTCAGGCGCGTTCTACTTGGAGAAAGTCTAGCTCGACGGGCGTCTCCCTGCCGAAGAACGATACCAGCACCTTGACCTTCGCGCGCTCCTGGGAGATTTCGTCCACGGTGCCCATGAAGTCCAGGAACGGGCCGTCTATGATGCGGACGTTCTGCCCCCTCTCCAGCCCGATCCTGGGCCTGGGGGTGTCGTCCTCTATCCGCTTGAGAATCGCGTCCACCTCGCGCTCCTCAAGCGGAACGGGCTTGGGTCGATTCTCGCTCTCATCCTCGGCTGAAATGAAACCTGTCACTCCCGGCGTGTTGCGGACCACGAACCAACTCTGGTCGTCCATTAGCATCTGCACGAGGATGTAGCCGGGGAAGACCGTGCGCGGGACGGCCACTCGCTGCCCGTCCTTGATCTCCATTTCGTCCTCCGTAGGCACCACCACTTGGAATATCTTGTCCTGCATATCCATGGTCTTGATGCGCTGTTCGAGGTTTTGCTTGACCCGGTTTTCCTGGCCGGAGTAGGCGTGGATGATGTACCAGCGGGTGTCTGGGTCAGGGTGCGAGACTTGTGCAGTCATAGCTTCATCTCCCCAGGATAATTCCCATCAGGCGCGCGAACCCGATATCGACTGCCCCCAGGAACGCACCTATGACCGCCGACACTGCTATGACCATCAGCGTCAGTCTGAGGGTCTCTTCCTTGGAGGGCCAGGTGACGCGCCTAAGCTCTCCCACCACCTCTCCGATGGCGCGGATGCTGAAGGCCCGGCGGGCGACCTCAGTTCCGACCCTACGTGGAACCCCGGGATCTCTAGCCACTGCTACCGCACCTCCCTATGAAGCGTGTGCTGCCTGCATCGCGGACAGAACTTCTTCAGCTCGAGCCTCTGAGGGTCGTTCCTCCGATTTTTGCTGGAGTGGTACGTCCTCTCGCGGCAGTCGGTGCATCCGAGATTTATGAGGATTCTGACTTCTCCCCTGCGGGCCATTTACTTATGCTCCCAGACCGCCGACTGAAATCGGTCAACGGTCGTCAATGCGGCTCTGGCTGAGGGCGGAGGCTGAACCCAGTTCGGGACGCCTATACAGCCCAAAGCCCTCTCTCCTGTTTTCGTGCGAAGGGAGAGGGCGTGTGTTTCATCGGGTTATCCGAACGGCTAGCTGATGACCTTGGTGATTACGCCGGAGCCGACTGTCCGTCCGCCTTCTCGAACGGCGAACCGGAGCTGCTCGTCAATGGCGACCGGTGTGATCAGCTTGATGTTCATCTCTATGTTGTCGCCGGGCACCACCATTTCCACACCGTCGGGCAGACGAATCTCGCCGGTAACGTCCGTGGTCCTGATGTAGAACTGCGGCTTGTACCCGTTGAAGAACGGAGTGTGGCGCCCGCCCTCTTCCTTGCTCAAGACGTACACCTGGGCCGCGTACTCGGTGTGTGGGGTGATGCTGCCCGGAGCGGCCAGTACCTGTCCACGCTCGACTTCGTCGCGGTTCACGCCGCGCAGCAGTACGCCGACCGCGTCTCCCGGCTCGCCCTCGTCGAGAATCTTGTGGAACATCTCGACGCCGGTCACGACGGTGCTCGAGGTCGGCTTGACGCCGACAAGCTCGATGTTGTCGCCCATCTTGACGATGCCGCGCTCGACGCGGCCCGTGACGACGGTGCCGCGTCCCTTGATGCCAAATACGTCCTCGACGGGCATCAGGAAAGCCCGGTCACGCGGGCGCTCGGGTATAGTGATGTAGGAGTCCACAGCGTCCATCAACTCCCAGATTCCAGAGGCCCACTCATCTTCACGGGAGTCGTCAGTGCCTTCAAGGGCGTTGAGCGCGCTGACGCGGATGATGGGAATGTCGTCTCCGGGGAAGCCGTACTCGGAAAGGAGCTCACGCATCTCGATCTCGACCAGCTCCAGTAGCTCCTCGTCGTCCATCGCGTCGACCTTGTTGAGGGCCACGACCATAGCCGGGACCTCCACCTGCCGGGCAAGCAGGATGTGCTCGCGGGTCTGTGGCATAGGTCCATCGGGAGCGCTGACTACCAGAATCGCGCCATCCATTTGGGCGGCGCCGGTGATCATGTTCTTGATGTAGTCTGCGTGTCCGGGGCAGTCGACGTGCGCGTAGTGGCGGGCGTCGGTCTGGTACTCCACGTGCTGGATCGCGATGGTCACGCCGCGCTCACGCTCCTCGGGGGCGTTGTCGATGGAGTCAAAGGGCCGGAAGTCCGCAAGATTCTTCGATGCCAACACCTTCGTGATGGCAGCCGTGAGTGTGGTCTTACCGTGATCGACGTGGCCTATGGTGCCGACGTTGACGTGCGGCTTGGTTCGCTCAAATCTCTGCTTCGCCATTGAACCTATATCCTCCGTGCTCTGGAGCCCACAAGCAGACTCGAACTGCTGACCTCGTTCTTACCAAGAACGCGCTCTACCTTCTGAGCTATGTGGGCCCGGTAGTTTCGTTTGCTTTGACGTCGCTGTATGGTGGACGGGGTAGGATTCGAACCTACGTAGCCCTTCCGAGCGCCAGATTTACAGTCTGGTGGTATTAACCACTCACCCACCCGTCCACGGTCAACATCAAATAGTTTAGCATAGCCGCAATTGCCAATCCAACAATGGCAGGGAGCGCGAACGGGCAAACGCAGTACGGAGGAGATGAGAGCCCTAGGGGGGATTCGAACCCACCAACCTCCCGATTACAAGTCGGGTGCGCTGCCAATTGCGCCACTAGGGCCTGTCAGGAGAAGTCGGCACATTTAGATCAATTCTAGGTCAGCGTCCGAACCGCGGTCAACGCCGGGACGATTGAGAATCTCCATCTCGGCCTCGACCCTAGCGAAGTGATACACCACCTGGAAGGATTCGTCGCGTTCAATCGCGATTCGACGGCAGTCCTCATACTCAGGGCTGGCCGCAATGGGGTCGCCGTCTATCATCTTGACCTTGACCTGCACCGGACCATAGAGGCTGGTCTCTACGGTGCGGACCTCGCGCTCGGCTTCGATGCGCGATATTGGGCGAACGCGCACGCCGAGCGTCGACGTCTCGACCATCAAGAGCATTGTTAGCTTCTCGACTTCAAAGGCGTTCACGATTGCGCTGATCATGGTGCCGGGACGGTTCTTTTTCATCTGAATCGGCGTGAACCAGACATCGAGCGCGCCGTAGTCGAAGAGCCTCTCCATCGCGAACCCCAGGACCTCGCCCGTCGTGTCGTCCACGTTCGTCTCAAGCAGACAGATTTCGGGAGCATATCCCTCCGTCACATCGGGGTCATCAGCGTCTCCAAGCCACAGTGCGAGCGCGTTCGGGTACTCGTCGGGATCTCTTGCACCGAGGCCGTAGCCGACGCTTTCGATCCACATCTCCGGCTGCTCAAACTCGGAGAGCACGGTGAGAATTGCCGCGCCGGTGGGGGTGACGATCTCGCCGGTCAGCGCGGCACCACCGGGCGCGGGCACGACCGGCGCGCCCGCCATCACGAAAATCTCCGCCGTGGCGGGAGACGGAACGGGCAGCACGCCGTGGCCGCTCCTGACTATGCCCAACCCCATCGGAAACGGCGAAGCGCACACACGCTCCACCTCGAGATACTCCAAGCCGACGATCGTTCCGACGACGTCGACCAGCGTGTCCAGGGTGCCGAGCTCGTGGAGGTGGCCGCCGGCGTCCGCGGAGCGGTGGGCGGCGCGCTCGGCATTTTCGAGCCGTCGGAATATCGGGATCGACCCCTCCTTCACTGAATCCGGCAGGTCCGAGGCGCGCACGATTTCGACGAAGTCGTCGAACGATCGCCTCCGCTGGGCGTCCTCGTCCAAGACGACTCTCACGAGCCTTCCAGTCAGCCCACCGCGCTGCTCCTTGCTTGAGCTAAGAGTGACGCCCCGCACGCCCATCAGGCCGAGGGCGCCTTCGACGTGTTCGAGAGGCACACCGGAGTCGATCAGGGACCCAAGCACCATGTCGCCGCTCGCGCCGCCGATACACTGAAAGTACGCCGTCCTCATATTCGTCCCTCCTCAATCATGGACTCGAAGGCTCCCTCAGCGCGGCTGTTTCTTCGGGACGGCATGGCCGAGCGGACGGCCTGTCTCAGTGATGAGACGGGGACCGCGTCGATTCCTGCCGCTCCGTTCTGCGGGCTTCCGCCGACCCGCGCGCTCGGAACGAGGCAACTTCCCAGTCCGAGCCGGGCTGCCTCGGCTACTCGCCGCTCGTGCTGAGATACGGGGCGCACCTCCCCGCTGAGGCCGATCTCTCCGAAAGCCGCGGTCACTTGGGCCAGCGGCACATCGCGCACGCTGGATATGATCGCAAGGGCGATGGCGAGGTCGGCGGCAGGCTCCGCCACTCTAATCCCGCCGGCGACGTTGACGATAACGTCCTGGCTCGCCAAGGATATGCCGGCCCTGCGGGTGAGGACGGCGCAGACAAGCAGGAGGCGATTGTAGTCCACGCCTGAAGCCACCCGGCGGGGGGTTGGCAGCAGAGACGGGTTGGTCAGCGCCTGCACCTCGACTAGGAGCGGGCGAGTGCCCTCCACCGCCGGCACGATCACCGATCCGATGGAGTCGGTGGAGTGCTGTGAGATGAGGCGCGCGGACGGGTCGGCGACGTCGCGCATACCGTGTTCGGTCATCTCGAACACGCCGACTTCGTTGGTGGAGCCGAACCTGTTCTTGACCGACCTGAGCAGCCGGAAGGCGCTTATTGGGTCGCCCTCCAGGTAGAGCACGACGTCTACGGCGTGCTCTAGGATGCGCGGGCCTGCTATGTCGCCGCTCTTGGTGACGTGGCCCGACAGTATGACCGGCGTACCGGTGAGCTTGGCCCACTGCGTCAGGCGTCCGGCGCACTCTCTGATCTGCGCCACGCTTCCGGCCACCGCGTCGAGGTCACCGGTGAAGACCGTCTGAATCGAATCGACAACGACTAGCGACGGGCGAAGCCGCTCCATCTGTCCCATAATGTCGGTGAGGTCAATGGCGGGCAGCAGGAACAGGCCTTCGACGTCGATGCAAAGCCGATCTGCTCTCATCTTGACCTGGGCGGCCGATTCTTCTCCGGCCACGTAGAGCACGGGATCATGACGGGCAGCGTCGGAAGCGACATCCAACAGGAGCGTGGACTTGCCTATGCCGGGGTCTCCGGCGACCAGTACGACGGATCCGGGGACGATTCCCCCACCGAGCACCCTGGTGAACTCCGGGGAGCCGACGACGGCCCTGCGGGCCTCCTCGACCTTCACGTCTTTGAGGTTGACGGCCTCGGCGGTGGTAGCCCCCGCCCAGGCGCGCGCGCCGCGGGGTGATGGCGATGGCCGGAACTCGGCGAGAGTGTTCCACTCTCCGCACTTGGGGCAGCGGCCCTCCCATCGGGCGGACTCCGCTCCGCAGTTGTCGCAGATGTAAACGGTCCTGGCTTTTCGCGCCATAGCCGCCTCAACACAGCGAAGGTCTGGCGACGTCAGCCGTCCCAGACCTTCTAATAGGAGTGATGTTCGCTCAATCTAGGTGGCGGCCACCGAGAACGGAGACTCCACCCTGACGACCAGGTTGTCATCGTCGAGATCGATGATGGCGGTGTCAGCAGGCCCCAGATCGCCGGCCAGGATGGCATCTGATAGCTTATCTTCGACGTTGTCCTGGATGACTCTCCTGAGGGGCCTCGCGCCGTAGAGCGGGTCGTATCCCTTTTCGATGAGCCACTCTTTGGCAGCGTCGGTGACTACGAGGTCGATGCCCTTCTCGATGAGGTTGGACGTAACGTCCTTCAACTCTATCGGGATTATCTGGTGCATGTGGTCGCGATTGAGCGAGTGGAAGACGACGGAGCCGTCGATTCGGTTGAGGAATTCGGGGCGGAAGAAGCGCTTGACCTCGTCGAGGACGTTGGTCTTCATCCTTTCGTAGGCTTGGGCTTCGGACTGGCCCAGATCGGACCTGGCCGCGAACCCGATAGACCTATCCTGCCTGATGAGGTCGGAGCCGATGTTGGACGTCATAGCGATGATCGTGTTGCGGAAGTCGACCTTGCGACCCTTGGCGTCCGTGAGGTGCCCGTCGTCGAAGATCTGGAGGAGGATGTTGAAGACCTCATGGTGCGCCTTCTCGATCTCGTCGAGCAGTATGACGCAGTACGACTTGCGCCGCACCAGTTCGGTCAACTGGCCACCGTCGTCGTAGCCGATATAGCCGGGAGGCGCGCCAACCAGCCGGGCCACCGAGTGACGCTCCATGAACTCGGACATGTCCACGCGGACCAGCGAGTCTTCCGATCCGAAGAGGAACTCTGCCAGCTTGCGCACCAGCAGTGTCTTTCCGACGCCGGTGGGCCCAAGGAACATGAAGATGCCGGTCGGCCGCCTGGGGTTCTTGAGTCCGGCCCTCGCGCGCCGGACGGCCTTGGAGACGAGCGCAATAGGCTCGTCCTGTCCAATCACCTTCTCATGGAGGACTTCCTCCATGTTGATCAGGCGCTCGGTCTCGGTCGCGGCAAGACGGGTCACCGGGATAGAGGTCCACATACTGACCACCTCGGCGATGTCCTCCTCGGTCACCACCGGACTCTCGTCCGCCTGCTCCTCCTTCCAGTCCTGCTCTATCTGTTTGAGCTTGTCGGAGATGCTCGCCTCGCGGTCTCTCAACTCGGCGGCGTACTCGTACTGCCGACCCGCAATGGCCTCATCCTTCTCCCTGCGCACGCTTTCGAGCATCTTCGTGACTTCTTTCACGGAGAGCGGTGCGGTGGTGAAATTGATGCGGACCCTGGACGCAGCCTCGTCGATGAGGTCGATGGCTTTGTCTGGAAGGAAGCGGTCGGAGATGTACCTCGAAGCCAGGGTGGCGGCGTGCTGGAGCGCCTCGTCGGTGATCTCGAGCTGATGGTGTTCTTCGTAGCGGCCCTTGACGCCTCTGAGGATGTCGACGGTCTCCTCGACCGTCGGCTCCTCGACCCTGACGGGCTGGAAGCGTCTTTCGAGGGCGGGGTCGCGCTCGACGTACTTGCGATAGTCGTCGACGGTGGTCGCGCCGATGGTCTGAAGCTCGCCCCTCGCAAGAGAGGGCTTGAGTATGTTCGCGGCGTCGACGGCGCCTTCAGCCGCGCCAGCGCCGACCATGGTATGCACTTCGTCTATGAAGAGGACGCAGTTGCCTGAGCTACGTATCTCCTCCACGACCTTCTTCAGTCGTTCCTCGAACTCCCCACGGTACTTAGTACCGGCGACGAGGGCGCCCATGTCTAGGGTAACGAGGCGCTTTCCCTGGAGTGTGCTTGGAACGTCGTTGTTGGAGATTCGGTGGGCGAGGGCTTCAACGATAGCGGTCTTGCCGACACCCGGCTCGCCAACCAGAACGGGGTTGTTCTTGGTACGGCGGCTCAGTATCTGGGTGACGCGCTGTATCTCTTGCTCGCGTCCCACGGTGGGATCGAGTTTGCCGGTCCGGGCGAGCGAGGTGAGGTCGGTTCCAAGCTGGTCTAACGTGGGGGTCTTGGTCGTCGATCTTCCGCCGCCGCTGGGCGACTGCTGCACATTCTGACTGAGGATGCGGCTGGTCTCCGCGCGAATCTTGTCGAGAGTGACGCCGAGGCTTTCGAGTACACCGGCGGGAACGCCTTCGCCCTCTCGCATCAGTCCGATGAGCAGATGCTCGGTTCCAATGTAGTTGTGGTTGAGCCGACGAGCCTCGTCGACGGCCAACTCGATAACCTTCTTGGCCCTGGGGGTCAGCCCAATCTCGCCGGTGGCCGCGCGCTCTCCGCGTCCAATGATGAACTCAACGGCTGAGCGTACCTTGGGCAACTCGACCCCAAGGTTGGTCAGCACTTTGGCGGCGACCCCATCGGTCTCTCGTACAAGGCCGAGAAGCACGTGCTCCGTCCCGATGTACGTATGGTTGAACCGCTGGGCCTCTTCCTGCGCCAGTGAGAGGACCCTACGCGCCTTTTCCGAGAATTTCTCAAACCTGCTGGCCATTTTGGAAGCGTCTCCTCAATCGGAAATCCGGGACGGACGGAAGGGTGTACGGCCTAGTAGTAGCTCTCTTCCTCAGCCTGCTTGAGGCTTAGCCCCAGTCTTCTACGCTCTGGTTCGATACGGAGGATCTTGACTCTGACTTCGTCACCTTCCCTCAGCACTTCCCGGGGATGGTTGATCATCCTCACTGAAAGCTCAGAGATATGGATCAGACCTTCAATGGAGTCCTCCACTCGTGCAAAGGCTCCAAAGTTCGTCAGTTTGGTAACGGTGGCGTTCACAACCTCGCCAACATTGTGCCGCTCGTTGATGGTCTCCCAAGGCTCCGGCTGAAGCCTGCGCAAGCTGAGCGCGATCTTCTTGTTCTCAGCGTCGACCCTGAGGACGAATACTTCAAGCTCCTGACCGACGCGCACCACCTCTTCGGGGGTGTTCACCATGCTCCACGATAGCTCGGAGATGTGTATGAGGCCGTCGGCGCCACCCAGGTCCACGAACGCACCGAAGCTGCTGATGCCGGTGACGACGCCCTTGCGCGTCTCGCCTTCCTCCAGCTCCTGGATGAGTTTGGCCTTCAGGACGTCACGCGACTCCTGTACGGCCTGGCGCTCGGAGAAGATGGCCCGGTTGCGACTCCGGTTCACCTCCAGCACCTTCATCTTGATCTGCTTGCCGAGCTCCGCTTCCTGGGCTTTTTCAAGGCCCTCCAGCTCTTCGGGCGGGAGGCTACCACTGTCCTCCTGGTACAGGCGGAACCGGTCTCGCGGGACAGACACGAGCTGGGACATAGGGACGAATCCCTGGACACCTTCGACCTCGACGATCGAGCCGCCCCGGTTGAAGCCGGTGATCCTTCCCTCTATGACCTCTTCGGCCTCCATGGTCTTTTCGAGGTATCGCCAGCCCTGCTCGCCAATCGCCCTGTCCACGGACAGGATGGCTGGGTTGTCTCCGGTCTCAGGGCGGACGACCATGGCGATTATGGAACCGCCAACCAGCGATTCGATGTCCTCCGACTCGACGCTCCGCATCTCGTTGGTGGGCACGTGGGCTTCGGACTTCTGACCGATGTTAACGAAAAGCCCGTCTGAGGTATCGGCCCGCATCACGTAGCCTTCTACGACATCGCCGCGGCGAACCGACTTGATTTCTCCAGCTTGGTCGAGGAGCTGTCCCATGTCCTCTTCAGATTCGGTGGACACCAGCTCGCGTTCTTCTTCGACAGTCATCACTTCAACTTTCCGGTGTAAGTTCAGTCAGCTTCATTATAGGTAATGATCAACGGCTGGTAAAGCCGCCTGACGCCCTAGCTGACTTGAGAGTTCGGCATTGGAGCGTCTGATCACACTAGGTCGCAGACCAGACCATCCCTAGTTTTGTATGTTGGGGGGATTGTAACACGCAGGCGAATTACTGAAAACCCACCGACGGGTCGGCAAAGCGGTATTCCCGACGCAATTGGCTGCGTACAGCCAGTCTCTACTAGGAATCGACGTGGGGAGTTTCCGTCTGAATAAGAAAAACCCTGGCAGCGGCCTATTTTCCCACACCCTTGCAAGTGCAGTATCGTCGGCGCTGAGGCGTTTCACTGCCGTGTTCGGGATGGGAACGGGTGGGTCCGCCTCGCTCTGACCACCAAGGTGTTATGGTCGGAGTATAGCGCGGCGCCGAAAGCGGTGTCAACGCAGCTTTCTCGCCTGCGGGAGTGGAAGTGCAAAACTCTCCTAGCTGGATTTGACGCCTCATGCTGTTAAGCAAGGCGGGGGTTCTCGGTGAAACCCCCGCCTTGCCACTAGTTTATCGGTTTCTGCCCGTAGGCTCTCTATGTGTTACCTCTTCATTCGTCCCCACGAACGGCGGCCACGTCGATGCGGCGCCTTCCGATGACCAAGGCGAATCCGGCGAGGGCGGCCAGTGATCCGATCAGTCCGATCACGAGGATCGAGCCACCGGAAGGGGCATAGTCACCGGTGGCCGGCGCTTCAGGCCCCGGGACCGGAGTCCAGGTCGGCACTGGTGTCCACGTTGGCGCGGGTGTCCACGTCGGTGCGGGCGTCGACGTGGCGACCGGTGCAACCGTCGGGGCCGGTGTCGATGTCGGCTCTGGTGTCGATGTCGGAACCGGTGTTGACGTCGGAACCGGTGTTGACGTCGGAACCGGTGTTGACGTCGGAACCGGTGTTGACGTCGGCTCTGGTGTCGATGTCGGAACCGGTGTCGATGTCGGAACCGGTGTTGACGTCGGGACCGGTGTTGACGTCGGGGCCGGTGTCGATGTCGGCTCTGGTGTCGATGTCGGAACCGGTGTTGACGTCGGAACCGGTGTTGCTGGGGGAGTCGGTGTTGCCTCTTCCATTACGACCGCTGAATGAAGGAACAGGAAAGCAGTGCTGTCGTCCGTCCAGCCGTGAGTCTCCTGGCTCAGATCCCCTGTGCCGGCGATTCCGGGGTGCGGGGACCTCATGCCCTCACCGAGGCCTTCGGAAAGTGCGGCTGGGCCGCCGCCCAAGCATGGAACCGTAGCGCTGGTCTCGTCGTTGTCTTCAGACCCGGAATCTAACACCAGGGCAGTCGCTGGCGGTACCGGTATCGGAGCGCCACCGAAAACGGTCAGCGGCTGTGACGCCCTGATGTAGCCATCGTTGGTGCAGGCCAGCATGCCGACGACCGTTACGTTAGCTCCTGCGATTCCGTTGAGAACGTCGGCAGTGTACGAGTTACCAGGCAGTATCGGGCCGCCGCTGTCAAGTCCATAAGCACGAACTACGCCGGGGATTACACTAAGCGTCGCCAGCAGGTCAGTCTGCACCCCACCCTCAGACAGATCGTCGATGCCATCCAGGTCCGTCGGGATGGTGTAGTCGAATACGTTAACCTCTGGATCGTGCACCACGGCCACTGGTGGTGTTATGGGTTGGCCCGCCGTTAGGTTCTCAAGCGTCAAGCCGAAGTCCAACGATTCGGGAACGTCTTCACCAGCACCGGTTACTACGATCTGTATAGCCGGTCCGTCCCAGCCGTGAGACTCCTGGCTCAGAGTTGCGTCGCCACCTATGCCGGAATGGAGAGCTACCATACCCTCGCCGTCGTTGGTGTCGGCGCCTGATACGCCCTCTCCGCCTAGACACGGCACCGTCGCATTGGTCTCGTCGTTGCTCTCAGTTCCTACGTCGAATACCGCGCCGGAGGACATGGCCAGCGTTGAGCCGTACATGGAGAGGGCGGCCGTTCCAAATGCGACTGCGTCGTTGGTGCACGCGAGCATCCCGATGACGCTGATGTAGTCACCAGGCGCTGCCGCTATGTTCTGCACGGTGGCTTCCGCGCCGCCCGGAATCGGACCTGACACATCCATGATGGAGGCCGACTTGACGCCTGGGACAACTGTGACTCCGGTACTGAACGCAGACGGATCGCCAGACTCTGCCAGCGTCTCCAGTCCGTTGATATATCCAGCGTCTTCCGGCAGAGTTGTCAGCAGTCCAGTATGCACTACTACGACCGGTGGCGTTATGGGCTGGCCAGCCGTAACATTGCGCACGGTCACCTGGAGATCCAGTGTGTCCATCTTGACCGGCCCATGAAGATAGAGAAGCGCGGTCTTGTCGTCGGTCCAGCCGTGAGTCTCCCGACTCAAGTCCGCTGTGCCGACGATCCCCGCGTGGGGCGCTCTCATGCCCTCACCGAGACCTTCAGAGAACGCGGCCTCGCCGCCGCCAAGACAAGGCACCGTCGCCCTAGTCTCGTCGTTGTCCTCAGAGCCGGAATCGAATACCAGGGCAGTCGATGGCTGTGGCGTGGACAGTCTGCCACCGACAACCTTCAGCGGCTGCGACGCTCTGATATAGCCGTCGTTGGTGCATGCGAACATCCCGACAACCGTTACGTCGGCTCCCTCGACTCCGTAGAGCACGTTCGCGGTGTAAGACCCACCCGGCGGTATCGGGCCGCCACTGTCCAATCCGTATGCACGGACTACTCCGGGCGTAGCGTTCAAGGTTGCAAGTAGATCGGCCTGCGCGCCGCCCTCTGCCAAGTCGTCTATCCCGTCTAGCTCCGTCGGGCTGGTGTAGTCGAACACAGCGACATTCGCGTCGTGCACCACGACCACCGGCGGAGTTACCGGCTGGCCTCCGGTCAGGTTCTCAAGCGTCAGTCCAAAGTCAAGTGTTTGTGGGACACTGGCATCCGCAGCGCTTAGGACGAGCTGCATGGCCGGTCCGTCCCAGCCGTGAGTGTCCCGACTCAGATCGGCGTCACCAGCAATGCCGGAATGGACGGCAAGCACACCCTCGCCGTCAGCGGCATCGGCGCCCGATACGCCCTCTCCATCCAGACACGGGATGGTCCCGGCGGTCTCGTCGTTATTCTCCGTCCCGGCGTCGAGAACACGCCCAGAGGACAGAGACGGCGCACCGCTTTCGTGAACGACGAGCGTGCCGAACGTGATAGCGTCGTTAGTACACGCAAGCATCGCGATGACGCTGACGTGGTCTCCAGGCGATGCCGAGATCGAAACCGTGGACTGCCTGCCAGGCCTAATTGGGGGAGGCTCGAAGCTGACCACCCGTTTCACACCGGGTATCTGGCCGAGTGACTGGGCAAGCGCGGCCTGTTGTCCAGCCTCCGCGAGCTCCTCCAGCCCATCGAGGTCATCGGCGTTGGCCGGCAGCAGACTGACGTCAGGTTCGTGGACGACCGCAATCGGCGGAGTTATCGGCTGGCCTTCAGTCAGGTTGCGGACAGTCAACTTAAGGTCGGCCGACTCCTGCGCTTCCGACTCACCCGAAGAGACTTGCGCCAGAAGGACGAAGGCCATCGCTGCTATTAGTAAAATTCCTACCCGTGGTGACATGCCCGCACTCCTTGAGTTCCCTGAAAGTCTGTGATTAGTTCGGATCGAGTGTCAGTGGCCATGCACCGACACACCAAGCTGTTCAGTCTAGCAAGCAGCAGGGGTCGACTGACAACCTCAATGGCCGACGGGACGGTTCCGTGAACATCGGGGGTTCGAGGCTGAGGCCAAGCGCATACTTCCGTTGCATCTTTTCGGGCCAGTTTCGAGGTTCCTTATCTCAGGAGTCAGTACCGGACTTCCGAGCACGCCTCGCAGGAGATTGGCATGGGACACCGGAAGTCCCATAAGCGTAAGATAATGCGTAACCTTAATGCGCATAATCTCTCCCATCGCTATCTTCTTCCTTTGCTAGAACGCCCTCACGCGCTTCACTACGAACACCCTCAGAAACACGAGGAACAGGAACAGGAACGCCACGGTCAGCACGCTCAGCGCAGACGCCTGATCGAAGTTTATACTACGAAGATTGTACACTAGGGTGCTAATCACGAACGGCTCCGAGCCTGCGGTCAGCACCTGTGCGAGCGTGAACTCTCGGAACGCTATCAGGAACAGGATCAGCCACGCTCCGAATATGCTGGGCGCGACTAGCGGAAGCAGAACGCGGCGGAATGTGGTGATGCTGCCCGCGCCGCTCGTGGCTGAGACCTCTTCCAGCTCCCGCGCTATCTGCATGACGCCCGCGCGCTGGAGCCGGTAGGCGAGCGCCATGCGGAAAGCGTAGACCAAGATCAGGACGACGATCGTGCCGTGCAACGGGAGCCAGCTTGGGACGATCCGGTTGATCCAGAGGTAGAAGATGAAAAAGGCGAACGCGGCGACGACGGCGGGGATGGCCAGCGACGACGAGGTGAACAGGTCCACCGCGACCCTGAGCGCGTGGGCGGACCTGGCGCGTACTACCATCCAGGCGGTAATCAACGCGACTAGCACGGAGATGGTGGGCGCGACGAGAGCGACTATAACTGTGTTCGTTACAGCGCCCAAGAACCGCTTGTTGTCGAACAGCTCGGCGTAACCGTTGAGCGTGAACTTCTCGATCACGTCGAAGCTGGGTGGAATGTACACGGGCAGGAACGACGTATAGACCATGATAGCGAACGGTGTGAAGGAGATTAGCAGCAGGAAGACGATGACTGCCGCGAGGATCGGCCAGCGCCAGCGTCCCAGGTCTGAACGGCGGGCGCGGAACCCCTTGCCTGTGATGGTGGCGAACTGCTCCGCTCGCGCAGTCAGGCGTGTGTAAGCGAAGAACATAACGTAAGTAAGCAGCATGAAGTGGAAGCCCATAGCCGCCACCGCGCCGTAGAGGGGATCTTCACCGGAGCCAGTGGTCAGCAGCTCCCAAATCCGCGTGCTCAGTATGTCCGCCTTCGCGCCGGTGGACAGGATCAGAGGCACCTCAAACGACTCGATGGTCAGTATCGTCGAGAGGATGATGACGCCGAGGACGGCGGGCCGGATCACGGGTATCGTCACCTTGCGGACTGTCTGAAGGAATGTGGCGCCGGAGGACCTGCTGGCCTCTTCGAGCGCGGGGTCCATGCCACGCAGCGCTGCGCTGATGAAGATGAACATCAGCGTCACGCCTCCGAATCCCTGAAGCACGACCATGCCGTACATCGTCGTCAGGTTGAACGGGCCGGAGGTGATGTCCACGCCGGGAATCCAATTCAGGACAGTCCGCACCACTATGTTGATCAGCCCAACCCTCTGTCCCAGCAGCAGCACCCAGCCGAGGGTTGTGACGATTGCGGGCATCATCAGAGGGAATAGCAGGACGACGAATATGATGTCTCTGCCGGGCAGGTTGGTCCTCTCGACTAGCCACGCAAGCGTAAATCCGAGAACGAAGGCTAAGGCAACCGAGCCGACGGTATAGATACCGGTGTCTATCAGGGTGGACTGGAGCACGCGGCTGCCGGTGTACACGTCGGCGAAGTTCGAGAGTCCCCAGAAGCTCGAATCTTCGAAAAAGAGGTTCCCCGCGGGCGGGCGGAAAGCCTGGATTACGGACATGACCAGCGCGGGGGCGACGAGCCACACGGCAAGGGCCAGTGCCCCGAAAATCAGGACCACCTCGCGCCACCGGAGCCATGACAGTCTGTCCAGAAGCTGCTGGAGCCGCAATCTGTGTGAGATCAACGCAACCATGTGAGGCCTAGACGATCAGAGAACCGAAGCGGTCAACGCAGGACCACGCCACTCGCTTATCGATAATTCTATCCGGAAGTCCTACTCCGTACCGAACACCCTGTCGGCGAAGTACTTCGCGTTATCGCCCCGCTTTCTGAAGACCGGGACGCTCTCGTACACGAGGTCGATGTCCTTAAAGCTGCCGGTGGTGAGACCGTCAGCGGCGTGGCCGTATGCCGCCCAGCCCCTGCCGACCACTTCCCACATTACTTTAGAGGCCTCTCGGCTCGTGTGCCAGGCGGCGAAGAGACGGGCGGCGTTGGGATTCGGAGCATTGCCGGCCACGGCGACGTTGAACATATTGACGCCGAATCCGGGGTTCCAGAACTGCCCGATCACGCCGCTGTCCAGAAGCGCAGGCGGATTTCCGTAGCCCATATACATCAGCGGCTTCTCGCCGGTCAGAATGAAGTCGTTGCAGTCGTCGGTGACCAGCAGGTCATTCTCCTCGATCATCCGCTTGTGGATGTCGACAAGCTCGTCTTTGTCGTAGTAGAAGGCGATGAAACCGTTGCCCGCGCGGAAGAGGAACGACGGCGCACAGGCCAGGCCCTTGTACTTGGGGTCCAGCCAGTCGTCAATCGTCTTCGGCAGGTCGGCCTCGTCGAACTCGTCGGTGCGGTAGAAGTTGGTGTACTGGTCGTTGCCGGCTCCGGCGGCGTTGCCTTCGACGCCATCCCTGGCCTCCCATGAGCGGCGGGGATCGACGCCGAGAGCTTCCCAGTCGAGCTCGCCTGCGAAGCCTTTGTCAACGTACTGGCCCATCTGGGTCATGGACATGAAGACGACGTCCGTCGGCGCCTCACCCGCCTCCCGCTCGGCGGTCAGCGTGCCGACGATCTGACCCGCGCCGATGCCGCGTCCCTCACACTCGATGCCGTACTTGGTCGTGAACGCCTCACAGAGGGCGTCGGTGTGGTCGACACCGTAGGCGGTCAGGTGGACCTTTCCCTCCTCCTGCGCCAGAGGGATGAGATCCTTTACCCCCTGGGCCGTC
Organism: Dehalococcoidia bacterium; assembly: GCA_047515825.1. Lineage (GTDB taxonomy): Bacteria > Chloroflexota > Dehalococcoidia > Lucifugimonadales > UBA1123 > VXRN01. Next base: position 1,224 of record JAKZVY010000073.1, on the reverse strand, counting down.
TCGTTCCAGTCAGCATCAAGGGTGGCGTATATCGCGCCTTGCTGTAGGACAGGGTCGGTGGTAGGGTCGGCGATCGGCTTCAGGTCAATGGACGACTCCATAGGCTCAGCATCATCCGAGCAAGCCGCAAACAGGGTGAGTCCGACCGCTGACAGGATCAGTACGGCAATCTTGGTACTGTATCCCAGTTTTCGCATCGACATCTGAGTCTCCGTGCGTGTGACCGGTTCCAGGAAACACCTCGGGCGCCGGCAGCGGATGAGACACTCTCGTACCGTTGTCACAACCGCCGAATACTAGCCATCAACGTGTGGGAGTGTCAACAGGATCCTGAGCTATGACGACGCAGCTATCCGTTGGGATGTGGACGTATGCGCTGTCGCCGCGGTCGAACATCTCGGCGGTCGGAGGCATCCTCACCCTGAGGTCCTGATCGGCCACCCGGATTCTGTACTCCATGTAGCTGCCCAGGAAGGCGTCGGACTCTACTACGCACGGCATAGCGGCCGACGATGCGGCGCTCTCACGGCTCAGAATCATCCCCTCGGGCCGGATTGCCACCAATACGTCCGACCCCACCGCGCAGCCCTCTATTGCCGGGCTGTTCAGCAGTCCGAATCCCACCTGAACGCTCATCGTATCGTCCTCAATCGCCTTGACGACACCCTGCACCACGTTCCCCGCGCCGGTGAAGTCGGCCACGAACCGGCCCTTGGGCTGCGAGTACACGTCGCGCGGCGTGCCCGTCTGGGCGATCCGTCCGTCGTTCATCACGATTATCCTGTCGGATAGCACCAACGCCTCGAGCAGGTCGTGGGTCACGTATAGCGCGGAGATGCCCGCGCTGGCGAACAGGTCTCGAAACTCCAGCCGCATCTCCTCTCTAAGCCTCGCGTCGAGGTTGCTCAGCGGCTCATCCAGAAGCAGGAGCTTCGGCTCCTTGACCAGCGCGCGGGCCACGGCGACTCGCTGCTGCTGGCCGCCGCTGAGCATTGTCGCGCTCCGGTCGGTCAACTCCGGTATCTTGCACAGTTCCAGGGCGCTCCCAACCCTCTCTTCAATGTCGGCCCTCGAGTACTTAGCTTTCGACACTCTCAGCGGGTACGCCACGTTCTCGAACACGGTCATGTGGGGCCAGATCGCGTACGACTGGAAGACCATCGCGATGGGCCTGTTGTGCGTGGCCACGTTTGAGTTGTCCGACCGCGAAAACACGAGGGAGCC
>JAKZVY010000072.1:0-6438 GCA_047515825.1 Dehalococcoidia bacterium | reverse complement strand
ATACTGAGGAGGCTATCCTCACGCTACGCGCGACAGCGGCAGGTGAAGAGTGCGACAGGCTCGCAGTACAGCATCGCAATCCAGGTCCCGACGGACGAGCTGGAGACGTATCGGCGGCATCTCCATGATAGTCCTCGGCGTCCTTCTGCTGGCCGCCGCTGTGGCGTACTTCCAGCTCAGCCGGTCCAACAAGTCCATCCTCAACGATCTGAACGCCTCTATCTCGAGTCAGCCGGCGATGCCGGAGCTTCCGCCGGGTCAGCTCGAGATACGCGGCACGATAACCGACGACGGCACCTTCCAGCCCATAAGTGCGGTCGTCAAGGACATCAACGAGGACACCGGCGACGTAGCCAACTCGGAGCAGGTCTCGCCAGCGAGCGTGCCGCCGCCACCGTCACCTGCCCCGGCAGCCCAAGCAGCACTCGAGACACCTTCCACCACGGCGACCGTCGCCGCGACGGCCCCGGAGAACACCGACCCGGGCGAGCCAGCGGTCATCGCGGACGTGGTCTCCCTGGTTACTTCATACAACTCCATCTATCCCGGATACCAGATGCACCCCAAGTACTGGAACCGTCCCCTGGCCGCGGGATCTGATCCCTACTCATACGGGGTTGTCAGGCGTCCCGACGGTTTCATACGCCTTTCGGCCTCGGCCGGAGTCCCAAAGGGCGCGGCCTCAGACGCAATCAAAATCCGCATCCCCAGCATCGGCGTGGACTCGGAAGTAGCCAACCTCGCCATCATAAATCTAGGCGACAGTAGCCAGTACGAGACGCCAAAGCACGTCGTGGGCAGGATTCCGCGGACGTCGAATCCAGGCGAGGTCGGCAACACCTGGCTGTTCGGGCATCTGGAAAGTCCGATCAAGGGCGAGGGGAACGTCTTTCGCAGGCTGCCGGAGATACCCGGCCTGCTCAACGCCGGCGACGACGTGTACGTGAGCCTGCTCAACGAAGACGGGGACGAGTACCTCTACCAGGTGACCGAGACAGCGGTTGTCTATCAGGATGACCTCGCCCTCTATGAGACCGACGACTCCACCATCACGCTCGTCGCTTGCGTCCCCAGGCTGGTGTATGACCACCGAATCCTGGTGACCGGCAAGCTGGTCGGCGTCAAGCGGTCCGGCTAGAGCGTCTGAGGGTGGGGGCCAGAGTGTCGCGCATAACCGTTAGGAACCGCAGGGCCGGGGTCGAAAGCCTTTTCCCCTTCAAGGTGATGACGCCCCCCTGCTCGACCGGCAAGATGTGGGCGAGGCTGACCACTCCCAGATTGGCCTGGTCCTCGGGGTCTATCGCGAGGCGAGGGCCGACAGAAACGCCCATACCCAGCGCAACGTCCCGCTTGATCATGTCCATGCTGTCCAGGTCCACTACGATATCGTAGCTGATGCCGCGACGTACCAGCTCCGACTCCAGCAGGTCGCGAGTGTGGGTGCCCTCGCTCATCATGATAAGCGGATAGCGCGCCACCTGCTCCAGCGACACGACAGGGTCTCTGGACAGGGGATGGCCGGGAGGGGTGATGAGTACTCTCTCGTACACGAACAGCCCCTCGAAGTCGAAGGCGTCCCCGCGGTCGTAGTGCTGGACGATCCCGATGTCCGCCTCTCCATCAGAGACCATCTGCGTGACCTCGATCCTGGTGGCTGACTTGATCGTCAGGTGGATGTTGGGATGCCGCGCCAGGAAGACCCGCACCACACGAAGCAGAGTATGCGGGATGACGTCCGGCGTCGCGACCAGAAGCACCGGCCCCCTCTCCTCGGCTTCAGCGGCGTTCTGAGCGAGAGAGTCGAGGCCTTCCACGAGTGGCGCGGCGAGCTCCGACAGCCGCCGACCCGCCAGCGTAAGCTGGATCGGCCGCTTCACACGGTCGAAGAGCACCATGTTGAGCTCGCTCTCCAGCTTCTTGATGTGCGTCGTGACGGTCGGCTGGCCCAGTCCGAGCTGCTCCGCAGCCCTGGATATGCTCCTGAGCCGCGCCGCAACGCAGAAACTCCGTAGCTCTCTCAACTCCACGTCAGGGTTCTCCATCCGTGTTTTGGATGTATGTTATCACATAATATCACTGTACGGGATGCTGTGCTCTTCGGATAATGGTGAGTATAGAGCGAGTGTGGAGCAAAGTAAGTGGCAGAGTGACCGTGCCGGAAGTTCAAGGAGCTTCAAAATGATGAACAGAGTGAAGAGGATTCTGAGCAGACCCCAGGTGCAGTCCGGGCTTGACGCCTACTTCGACAAGGTGCAGAGGCCCGGGTACGGAGGGCCGACCTACTCGGAGGCCAAGCGCGACTTCCGCGAGTACACCTGCAGGTTTATCAGGTATCCCAGCTAACCCCAATCGCCCGTGTGCCGCTGTGCTAAGCGCGCCGCGGTATACGGGCCGTCCCGACCCAGGGGCGTGGCAGCAGGCACTCCTCCCCATAGGCCAACTGGACTCAGCCGGACGCACCGCGATCACATTCACCGCGTCCCGGGTCTCACACCATACTTCAGACCCGAACGACGCAAGCCCTCGCTACACTACGCACCAGAGCCGTCAGACGCCTCGACCGCGTGTCCTACCGCGATTTGGCCGCCCCGGACCACAGAGGCCAGCATCCCGCGCTGACCCTCGAGGGCAACGCGGTACCCTTCTCGAATTTCGTCCATGCGGGCGCACGGCGCGCAGTGACCCGTAATCTCGACCACCGCCTCGTCGCCGAGAGCGAGGCGCTGCCCTTCCGACAGCGAATGAAGGTCGATGCCGGAGGTCGTGATGTTCTCCCTGACCTCACCCGGCGTCAGCTCGAACTTGTCCAGCGTCTCCTGGTCAATGAGAAGTACCTGACGTTTCGTGCGCGCGCCCTCGGAGACCGCGTGGCGGTCGCCTTCGATGCCGTAGCCGGTTCTCATGTACGCTGACTCGACGCTCTTCATCGGGTCCCTATGTCCCACGCATAGCCGTATCGAAACTATGGACCCAGTCATTAAATCTCCTCTAGTTGAACTTGTTTCAGCTCAGTCGCGGGCTTCCGAAGAGCCGCCTCTTGAGCTTCGTCATGGCGGTCGCAACGTGGATGAACGGTGTCGTCTTCCTCGCGTGGATTGTCCCCTCGGCCAGGGCCGCTTTGAAACCCTCCGGTGTGCCGTCGAAGTCCGGCATGGTCACGTACGTCCTCCCCAGCTCGATCGTGGTATGCGCGTCGCTGACCCCCGATGTCAGCAGGCCGTTCCGCCTGGCGAATTCGTGCGCCGCGCGGTTGTCAGCGTCCATGCTGTTGCGGGAGTTAAAGACCTCGACAATGTCGGCATAAGGGAGCACGTCCTCTATCCCACTTTTGGTGATGACCTCGCTCCTGAAACGGTCGAACGGATGCGGCAGGCTGACCAGTCCGCCCTGGTCCTTGATCCGCTTTGCCGTTTCGACAGGGGAAAGTCCTCTTGGAATCGTCTCTTGCAGAAAAAGGCCTGTCACCTCTCCCTCGCTGGTGCCAACTTCTTCCCCGATGATGACCATGAACGGAGCGATCTCGCGCACCCTGAACGCGCCCTCAGTCGTGTTGTGGTCAGTGACGGCAATGCAGTTAAGGCCGACCTGAATGCACCTCTTGACCAGCTTCTCCGGGGCCACTTCCGAGTCCGGCGAGAAGTACGTATGCATGTGGAAGTCCGCCTTGAGCACTACCGACTCTCGTCCGTGGACATCCCGTCCGGCTCAAGCATACGCATCTGCTCACCGAATGCGGTCCTGACGCGAGTGATCCTGGTCTCCGCGAGAGCCAACATCTCGTTACACTTCAGGGCAAGCTTCATCCCGCGCTCGTACATCGCGGTGGACTCGCCGATTGTCAGCCCACCGGACTCGAGCGCCTCAACGGTCTGCTCCAGCAGCCCCAAGGCCTCCTCGAACGACAGGTTGTCGATGTCGGGCGAGTCGTGGTCGGTGCCGTTGGACGCCATGTGTTTCTCCGACGGCGCTATGTGCCGAGCCTGAACGGCGGGTACCTGTCAGTAGTCAGGAGCGCCATATAGGCGTTTACTCTTGCATCCCAGCGCATTACACCCACGCTGAAGTTGAACAGCCCTCGCGGATACCGACCAACGATCAGTATGGCGAACCACGCGATAACCGTGACGACCAGCGCGCAGATCGACAGAACGTATAGGACGATGTAGTGGGGGATTGCCAGAAGCCACTTGATGAGAGGCATGAATCTGTTGAGTTGGCCCTCGGCGTCCGGGTAGGAGATCTCAACGGACACCGCCTGATCCTCATCCGTGGACGGGTACTCGTCGCGCAGCAAGCCCGCGTAGGCGTTCACCCGGGTCGAGAACCGATAGAGTTCGAGATTGAAGTCGAACCACCAGCGGGGGTACTTCTTGCGGAAGAGTATCAGCAGCAGCATCGCAAGTGACAGGAAACCCGCGCCCAACGCGGCCAACACGGCGACGATTACGATCGGAATCATCAGGATCAGGCGGAAGAACGTGGTCAACCTGTTCCTAGGACCTTCAGGGTATTCGACATCGAGCTGGACCGGGTACATATCTGCTTCATAATAGGTCATCTGTCTTCCCCAAGAGCTTTTCAGACACCGCTCAGACCGGCGACGTGGATTCGACAGATGCCATTATACTTCCTTGATGGAGAGTTATGTCGATCGTATCGCCGGGATCCGTCTTTCCGGCGTCGGTCAGCACGCGGCCCGAAGCGCGGTCGGAGACGACGGAGTATCCACGCCTCAGCGTGTCCAGGGGTGATAGGGACGCAAGCGTGGCAGACACTCCTTCGACCTTGGCCGCCGCGAGCTGGAGCCGGTGATCGAGCGCGGTCGCGGCGTCTTCAAGCAGCTCGTCGACTCGGATCCTCTGGTCGTCCAGACTTGGCACGGCGCGGTCCATCCGGGAGAAAAGCTGCCTGACCTCGTCCTCGCTCTCCATAAGCAGCGCGGACACTTCACGCTCGATAGTCTGAGACGCAATGGACACTCTGAGAAGAAGGTCGGCGCGGTCCGGGACGATCATCTCGGCAGCTTCAGACGGCGTAGCCGCCCGCACGTCGGCGACAAGGTCGCAGATGGTGACGTCAGTCTCGTGGCCTACCGCGCTGACCACCGGCACTCTGCTGCCGAATACGGCCCGCGCCACGGCCTCCTCGTTGAACGCCCACAGGTCTTCCAGCGATCCTCCCCCTCTGGCGACTATGATCGCATCAATGTCCGCATCCGCGTTCAGTGATTCGATAGCCTCGACTATCGTCGGGGCGGCCGCGTCTCCCTGTACCAGTGCCGGGGCCAGCAGAAGCTCGACCAGTGGATAGCGTCGCCCAATGACGGTCTGGATGTCGTGCCAGACAGCCCCTGACGAAGACGTGACAACACCGATGCGCTTGGGAAACTCCGGAAGCGGCCTCTTGCGGGAAGGGTCGAACAGGCCCTCTCGCTCAAGCCGCGCCCTCAGCCGTTCGAGCTGCATCTGGAGCCGCCCCACGCCCTCGGGCTGTATCGCGTCCGCGATGAGCTGAAGGTCTCCCCTAACCGCGTACAGGGACACGCGCCCATGTGCGATCACGAGCGCGCCGTCGGTCAGGTGGTCGTGCCCGAGGGAGTTTCTGAACAGCGCGCAGCGCAGCGAGCTGCTGTCATCGCGCAGGCTGAAGTAGGCATGACCGGAGCCGGCGCGGCGGAGACTAGACACCTCCCCCTCGATCCATACATCGCTCAGCAGGTCGTCGTAAGCCAGCAAGTCCTGAAGGTATGACGTGACCTGCGATACGCCGTAGATTGCGGCCACGTCACACTCTCGACAGGTAGCTGCCCGACCGCGTATCCACCTTCACCGACTCTCCCTCGTTGACAAAGAGCGGCACCTGTATCAGAAGGCCGGTCTCCAGAGTCGCGGGCTTCGTAGCGCCCGTCGCGGTGTCACCCTTCAGACCCGGAGGCGAGTCAACGACCTTCAGGTCCACCGTTATGGGCAGCTCGATGGCGATGGGTCGATCCTGGAAGAAGACCAGGTCCACGGTCATCTCTTCCACCAAGTAGTTGAGCTCATCCGCGATCTGATCTTTCGACAGGGGGAGCTGGTCGTACGAGTCGACGTCCATAAAGTAGCACAGATCGTCTTCGTGGTAGATGTACTGGGCAGACCTTCGCTCCACGTCGGCGGGGGTCAGCTTCACATCGTATCCTGAGAAGCTCTTGTCGAGAACCTTGCCGGAGCGTATCTCCTTGAAGCGAATCCGCATCGTCGGGGCGCGCTGCTGCATCTTGCTGCGCTCGTAGTCCACAACCAGATAAGGCTCCCCTTCCAGCTCGATGGCCATGCCTTTTCTGAGGTCTCCGTATCCGATTGTCATTGGTAACGCTCCTTAGCAAGACGTCCCATTGCTACTGGTCAGTTCTTGGACCCGCTTCTCAAGTTCGGCGATACGCTTTGCAAGCGCCTC
>JAKZVY010000071.1:0-17168 GCA_047515825.1 Dehalococcoidia bacterium | reverse complement strand
GGTGTCGGCGGTGAACGCCTGTCTTGGAGAATTGGAATCTGATCCCGGTCGGGTACGTTCACTTGCCGGATGGGGCTGGATCGAAGACAACGTCCGACTTCTCCCAGCACACTTTATGGCCCTATCCAAGTGAAATGGTATTATAGCAATCACACCGAGTTCAAACGAAACGGGTGGTCTTGCCATAGACTCTTGAGTTACAGGTGCGTTCGTGTACAAAGATCGTCCAAGATCGCCTTGAACAACGCCACGTATCCTGCGAGCGTATTGGATGTATACGCGTACATAGATACCGAGTGCGGCTTTGAGCTCCTCCATATCCCGCTCTGTGTATCGACACTCGGAGTCCACCAACACATTGGAGATAACATCGCCCGAGATTAGCTGAATTAAAGTAAAAGATGATCGACGTTACGACTAGTATGGTTGGTACAACCAATAGTATTGAGCGGATTATGAATTTGTCCATTTCTGAAGTGGACCTGATCCTTCAATAGTCACTGCCTTCGTGAGGCCGCTTTTCGGTGTGGAACTCTCTTGGTAGGCTAGGCTTTAGCTCTGCGATACTCGTGACGCCACTTGGAACTGGGCGGGCGTACTGCCGTAAGACGGCCCCGCCTTGGCAAAGCATACCCGTGACAGATCACGGACACCGATTCTGCACGTAGCGTCCGTGTATCACAGTAATTGTACTCGTCCACTCGAGTCGACCACACGGCACTGTTGCATGTGATGTTTGGAGCTTAGTGCGGACTTGAGATGCGACCAGGCAACCTTAGAGAGATCTGGACTTGTCCAAGATGCAGTTCAGAGGAGTGGCCGTCCTCGCTCATCGTAAGGCTTGCGCGTCAGACTGTCGAGTCCCATCCTCAATCGCCGGCAACTGCCTAATGTGTGGCAGCGACCGCTGGCACGAGGTTGTTACTCCGGCGGCTAGTTGGTAGAATCGGGTTTGAGCCAGCCACCGGTGAGCGGGTGTAACTCAGGGGTAGAGTGTCTGCTTCCCAAGCAGAATGTCGTGGGTTCGAATCCCATCACCCGCTCCACACCACCAACACAGTATCCAGCAGGCGCGGGATTGACCACATCTCCTGATCAGACCAGCCCTCAGCGCGTCCAACTGCCTTCGATCTTTAATAGATATGAGGGGGTGATTCAGGGTGCCCTCAAGAGCCATCTCGATGGTGACCGGGGCTCGGTTTACGACCTTGTGCGCTACTACATGGGTTGGGCCGACGAGAAGGGCGACCCCGTTGAGGCCATGACGGGCAAGGCCGTGAGGCCCACACTCTGTCTTTTCGGATGCGAGGCGGTAGGCGGCAGCGTCTCACAGGCGGTTCCCGCCGCCGTCTCGCTTGAGTTCATCCACAACTTCTCGCTGATCCACGACGACATACAGGACGAAGACGAAACCCGCCACAACCGTAAGACCATATGGGCCGTGTGGGGCAAACCGAAGGCCCTCGTCGCGGGCAACGTGCTGAGAGTGGTCGCGGACGCTGCACTGCAGCGCCTGACCGACGAAGGACTGGAGTCAGCGCGCGCGCTCACCGCCGTCAGCCTGCTCACTGAGTCGTACCTGGAGATGATCGAAGGCCAGTACATGGACCTGTCATTCGAGGGGAGACACGATATCGGTCAGCAGGACTACCTCAGTATGATCTCGCGCAAGACCGGGGCTCTCATCCGGTGCTCCCTCAACCTGGGGGCCGTTGTCGGCACCGACGACAGCGCCACTTCTGCCGCTTTCAGAGAGTGCGGCAGGGCGCTGGGCTACGTGTTCCAGATCAGGGACGATCTGCTGGGCGTCTGGGGTGAGGAGGAGGTGACCGGCAAGCCGGTTGGAGCCGACATACGTCGGAAGAAGAGCTCCTACCCCATAGTCTGCGCGCTTGAGGCCGCGGACGAGCGCGACGCGCATGTCATCTCAGCCATATACGAAAAGCCGGAGATCGAGGATCAGGACGTGGCATCGGTCCTGGAAGTTATGGAGCGAATCGGTGTGAGGGATAACGCACAGGCCGAGGCCAACTGGTGGGCCGACGCGGCGATGCGGTCTCTAGAACATGTCGAGCTGTCCGCCGAGTCCAGGCGGGAGATCGAAGAGCTCACGCACTTTCTGCTGGTGAGAGACAGGTAGTCGCCGCGGCCAGTAAGATGATGCGGAGAGGCGGTTTGCGCAATTCCGAGGGCGTGCGGACTAAGACAGACTCAGCTTGTGACAAGGGGGAAAGAATTGCTGGCGGTGGTCGCAGCCTTCAGAGAAGAGATCATCGATTACCTAAAGAGCGGTGGATTCCGCAAGATTGCCCAGTCCGGCGGGGTCAGGCTGTACACGTCGGATTCCGTCCCTCACGTGGTGGTCTCAGACGGGAGCTTTGGACGCGCGCACGTCGGTGACTGTGTGGCAGAAGTTGTCACCAGGTTCGACCCGCACCTGGTCGTATCGGCCGGATTCGCCGCCGGAACAAGGGTAGGACAGCCCACGGGCAGCGCCGTAATATGCGACCGGCTGCTGTCGGTCGAAGGGCCAGCATATCTTTGGCGGAGACAGACGGGCAGGGAGATAGAGATCAACCCGCATCTGGTCCGGAATGTGCGCTCCGAGCTCCAGACCGACGGCGAGAGCGTCCAGATGGGGTCTTGCATGACGGTGCCCCAGTTTGTGTCCAACCCATCCATGAAGGCGTGGATTGGGAGTACCTTCGGCGTCTCCCTGATAGACATGGAGGGTTACTGGGCCGCCACTGCCGCGGCGGAGGCGAACGTCCCGTTTCTCCCGTTGAGGATCGTGTTGGATACAGTGGATCAGAACGTGTCGCCGCTGGTGGCGCAATCGCTCGAAGACAGCCCAATCAGGCGTGTCGTCAGGGGCGCTAGATTCATGGCGGCTCACCCGGGTGACATACGCGGACTCTTGGCAATGGGCCGTCAGACGACCAGGGCGCGCAGGTCGCTTGCATCGCACCTGACTCTGCTGGCACAGACGCCTATGGCCGTGAGAGCAAGTTGAGCGACTACATCGCATTGCTGTTCCCAGTGTGATCAGAGCGGTGGGGATGGTGGGGTGACTGGAGAGTGTTTGACACTGTAGGATGCCAGTGCTAGATTTAGCTGGACACTTGGCAGTCAGAAACCTAGACTGCTAAAGAGTCGGTTTATCATTGTCACTCTGGGCGAAGCCGAAGGGTCTCCACATGAGACGCTTCAGCAGCCCGGAAGTGAAAATGGAAGGACTTGGCCAGAGAGCTAGATCAGTCGGGAGAATGTAGCTTGCCGAGATACGATTATCGCTGTACACGCTGTGACCATCGGTTCGAGCTGAGACAGAGCTTCTCCGCGGACCCGGTGGCGGACTGTCTCGAATGTGGCGCGCCTTCCCAGCGCCAGATACACGCTCCCCCCGTCATATTCAAAGGCAGCGGGTGGTACGTGACCGACTACGGCAAGGGCCGGGGTAACAACGGCCTCGGCAAGTCCGAGGAGAAGGCTGAGAAGTCCGACTCCGGAAGCAGAAAGTCCAAGTCCTCTTCGAGTGAGGGCAAGTCGGAGACCACTTCGGCCTCGACCGCTGGAAAAAATGACTGACTATTGCGCGCGCTGATCCAGCGGGTGACGAAGGCGTCCGTTTCCGTTGACGACGAGGTCCTGGGTAGAATCGGCCCGGGACTTTGTGTCTTCGTCGGAATCGGACGCTCAGACGGACAGCGGGAGATCGACTACATAGTCTCCAAGGCGGTGAACCTGCGTGTGTTCGCCGACGACTCTGGGCACTTCGACCTCTCCGCTCTGGATGTCGGGGCCGACCTGCTGGTCGTCAGCCAGTTCACCCTGTACGGGGACACCCGACGCGGTCGCAGGCCGAGCTTTAGCGAAGCAGCCCCTCCTGACGTGGCGAGGCAGGTATTCGACGACGTGCTGTGCGCGTTTCGTGAGACCGGTCTCAGGGTCGAAACGGGGCGGTTTCAGGAGTACATGACCGTCACGATCCACAACGACGGGCCTGTAACCATCATGCTGGACTCAGACGACCTCCAGCGGTCCCGGAGAGGCTAGCCTCGCTCTTCCGGGTCTGCCGCAACCTCCAGGCCCATCTGCCTGGCTTGCTCCAGCAGCGCCTGCGCGCGCTTCACGACAGGCACGTCCACCACCTTGCCGTCCAGAGAGGTCGAGCCCCGACCCATGGCCACCGCCTCCTCGAACGCATCAATGACCCTCAGAGCGTGTCCGATCTGCTCCCCGGAAGGTGAGTACACCTCGTTGATGACGTCGATCTGCGCCGGGTGAATCGCGAACCTGCCCCTGAAACCCACTCCGCGCGACTCCAGCGAGTTGGCGCGCAGCCCGTCCGGATCTCTAAAGGCGAAGTATGGCGTATCCAGGGCCAGCACGCCCGCGGCCCTCGCCGCGACGGCTATGACGCTTCTGGCATACCTCAGCTCGGCGTCATCGTCACGCCGTTCGATCTCCATGTCGTTGGTGAAGTCCTCCGCGCCGAGAGCCACGGCCACGATCCTCTCCGATGCACTACAGATTGCGTATGCGTTGACTATCGCCTCTGCGGACTCGATCCAGGGAACCAGTTTGATGGCTCCCGGCGAAAGTCCGGCCTTCGATTCCAGCCTGCTCAGCATACCCTCGATCTCATCGGCGATCTGAGGGTTGTCCACCTTGCCGATGGAAACTCCGAATATGTGCGGCCCGATCACCGCTTCCAGGTCTGCTTCCAGCAGCCCCGTATCCAGCGAGTTGACCCTTGGAATAACGGGAACCCCGGTGTCCGCCGCCCTCGGAAGATACGAGGCCGTGACAGCCCGCGCGTTTGCCTTTTCGTCCCAGGGTACGGAGTCCTCCATATCCGGAATGAACGCGTCTGGCCTGAGTCCGAGGGCGCGGTCGAGCATACGCGGTGTGTTGCCCGGCACGAATAGCAGGCTTCTGAGAATCAGCATGGGTTCTGGACCTCTCCTTGGTGTTTTACTTGCTGGCCGAAACAGGTTAGCACATGTTCGGCGTGGCTCCACGAGTGCTTCGACAACGTAGGGTATAATAGGGGTGTCTGACATGGGAGATGTTGTCGACGCCTTCCATCGTCGCCCTCGACCGCCGCAGGAACATGGAGTGGGACAGGAAGAAGATGCTCAGATCGATAGTGAAGATGTTCGGCGGTTCCGACGAGAAGGTCGTAGCCAAGATGAGGCCGGACGTGGACGCGATCAATCGGCTCGAGCCTGAGTTTGAGCGGCTCTCCGACGGCCGCCTGATGGACCGTACCGGCGACTTCCAGCGGTCGCTAGCCTCCGGAGCGGACATCGAGGACATCCTCCCAGAAGCCTTCGCCGCGGTGCGCGAGTCGGCTAAGCGTACCCTTGGCCAGCGTCACTACGACGTTCAGATTGTCGGCGGCATCGTGCTGCACCAGGGCAAAATCGCGGAGATGAAGACCGGCGAGGGCAAGACGCTGGTCGCTACACTCCCTGCATACCTCAACAGCCTGACCGGTGAAGGGGTTCATGTCGTCACCGTGAACGACTACCTCGCACGGCGTGACGCGCACTGGATGGGAGCCGTTTACGCGAAGCTCGGCGTGACCGTCGGAGCGCTCCAGAACCAGTCGGCGCTGATCTACGATCCCGAATTCACCGATGGCGACCGCGGCTTCGAGCACATGAGACCCGCAAGTAGGCAGCAAGCATACGCCGCCGACATCACCTACGGCACCAACAACGAGTTCGGATTCGACTTCCTGCGCGACAACATGGTCACCGATCTGTCGATGCGGGTCCAGCGCGATCTCGCCTACGCGATTGTCGACGAGGTCGATAACATCCTGATCGACGAGGCTAGGACGCCCCTCATTATCAGCGGCCCCGCAGACATGTCCGCCAGGGACTACGTTCGCTATGCCAAGGTCGCACCCTCGCTTCAGCCTGAAAAGGATTTCACCGTAGATGAGAAGCACCGCTCAGTCGCCCTCACGCAGGACGGTATCTCCAAGCTTGAAAGGCAGCTCAACGTCAAGAACCTCTATGGTACTGAGAACTTCGGCACCGTCCACCACATTGAGAATGCGCTGAAGGCACAGATCATCTTCCAGCGAGACCGTGAATACGTGGTGCAGGATGGCGAGGTGGTCATCGTCGATGAGTTTACCGGACGACTGATGCAGGGACGCAGGTACTCAGACGGCCTTCACCAGGCGATTGAGGCCAAAGAGGGCGTTCGTATCCAGCCGGAATCGATCACCTACGCCACCATCACCCTCCAGAACTACTTCAGAATCTACCGCAAGCTGGCCGGAATGACGGGCACGGCGGCAACCGAGGCAGAAGAGTTCGACAAGATATACAAGCTCGACGTGGTCTCCATACCTACCAATATGCCCATGATACGCGGCGATTCCGACGACCTTGTCTTTAGGGATCAGAGGACCAAGTACCGCGCTGTCGTGAACGAGATCGAACAGCATCACGAGGCAGGCCAGCCCGTGCTGGTCGGGACGACCGACATTGACAAGTCAGAAGTCCTCAGCGACCTGCTAAAGCGTAAAGGGATTCCGCACGAAGTCCTCAATGCCAAGCAGCACGAACGGGAGGCGCTGATAGTTGCCCAGGCTGGGAAGCAGGGATCAGTTACCGTGGCCACGAACATGGCGGGACGCGGTACCGACATCGTGCTCGGAGGCAACCCCGAGCTGGACGAGGCTTCCGCTGTGGACTGGGAGACGAGCCATCAGCGTGTGTTGGAGTCGGGTGGCCTCTACATCATTGGAACCGAGCGCCACGAGGCGCGGCGCATCGACAACCAGCTCCGCGGACGAGCCGGTCGTCAGGGCGACCCCGGCTCCACGCAGTTCTACATCGCCCTGGACGATGATCTGATGCGCCGGTTTGGAGGCGACAGGATCCGCTCGATCATGGACTGGGCCGGCATGGAGGATGACGTCCCTATCGAAAACGGAATGATCAACAAGTCCATCGAAAACGCCCAGGTCAAGGTCGAGTCGTACCACTTCGACATGCGTAAGCACCTGGTCGAGTACGACGACGTGGTCAACACCCATCGCGACGTGATCTACAGTGAGCGCAACAAAGTGCTTTCGGGCACCGATCTGAAATCGAACATCCAGGAGATGCTTGGGGAACAGCTCAGCGAGATCGTCCATGAAACCCTCGGCGACGGCCGTCCCGCCAATTGGGACATAGACGGATTCCTGGCCGAGGTCGGGACGATCCTTCCACCACCACCGGACCTGATGGACTACGACCGGCTCACCCGAATGGGACTGGACCGCATCGAAGACATCCTCCTGACCCATGCCGAGTCGCTCTACGGGCAGATGGAAGAGGCGATCGGCAGGGAGACGATGGCCGAGATTGAGCGCAGGCTAATGCTCCAGGCTATCGACGCCAACTGGGTGCAGCACTTGACCACCATGGAGAACCTGAGACAAGGGATCGGCCTGTACGCGTACGGCCAGCGTGACCCGCTCGTAATGTACAAGAAGCAGGGCATGGAGCAGTTCCAGAATCTCCAGAGGAAGATCCAGAGCGACATAGCCCACATGGCTTTCAGGATCCAGTTGACGTTCAACCAGCCGACCAACGGGCGAGCTCAGTCTGTCCCCCCGCGCGGCAGGGCCGCCGCCCGGCAGCCGTCGCGTGAGACCGCTGTCTCCATAGTCGGAAACGCGGGCAGGCGTGAGACTCGCGCCTCCGACAGGAAGGTCGGCAGAAATCAGCCGTGTCCGTGCGGTAGCGGAAAGAAGCACAAGCGTTGCCACGGCGGGTGAGGATCAGACACCGGAAATGACCAACTCTGAAATAGCCGAGGCGTTCGAGACGATCGTCGGCCTGCTGGAGATGAAGGGGGAAAAGTCCTTCACCATCCGGGCCTACCAGCGCGCCGCGCGCACCATCGACCGTTTCCCCCGCGACCTCGACGCCATGGTGAGAGCCGAAGAAGACCTCACCGCGATTCCCGGGATCGGCAAAGCCATCTCAGACAAGATAACCGAGCTGGTAAGCACGGGCAGGATGTCTTTCCTCCAGCGCCTAGAAACTGAGTTCCCGGCAGGCGTGATCGACATGCTCGGAATACCGGGCCTGGGGCCAAAGACCGTCGTGCGGATATGGAAAGAGCTGGACGTCACGTCCATTACTGAGCTTGAGGCAGCGGTCGATGACGGTCGTGTCGCGTCACTGCCTCGAATGGGCAAAAAGAGCGCCGAAAACATCCGGCGATCCATCCAGTTCGCCAGATCGAAGAGCGACCGCTTTCCCATCGCCCGTGCCATGGACATCGCCCGTCGTGTCACCGAACACCTCAGGGGGCGGTGCCCTGAAATCGAAGATCTGGTGGTCTGCGGCAGTCTCCGGAGGTTCGAGGAAACGGTCGGAGACCTCGACCTCGTCTGCGTTACCGCCGACATGCCCCGGGCTCTCGATGCGATGGCATCCATGGACACCGTCGCCGACGTGATCGGCCACGGCGCCAAAAAGACGTCCGTCGTGCTGGACTCAGGGATGCAGGTGGATCTCAGGGTATGCGACCGCGAGCAGCTTGGCGCGATGCTCCAGTACTTCACCGGAAATCTGCATCACAACGTCGCTCTCCGGGAGACCGCAACCCGGCAGGGACTGTCCTTGAACGAGTACGGACTGAAGAACGTCGACACCGGCGCGCTGGAGACCTATCCGACCGAAGAAGAACTGTACGAGAGGCTCGGATTCCAGTACGTCCCGCCTGAGCTTCGGCTTGGGGAAGGGGAGTTAGCTCTGGCCCTTGACGGTCTCATACCCGACCTTGTGCGGGTGTCCAACATCAGGGGCGATCTCCACTCCCATACCGACTGGAGTGACGGCAGAGACCCAATGGAGGTCATGCTCGCTGAGGCCAAGCTGCGAGGACTAGAGTACATCGCGGTGACCGACCACTCCGTGGGCCGCGGCATCGCGAACGGCTTGAGCGCCGACAGGTTGGAGCGTCACGGGCAGGAGCTGAAGCGCTTGGAGTCCGACATCGGCGACATCCGCGTCCTGCGAGGCACCGAGATGGACATTCGCGCCGACGGAAGTCTCGACTACCCCGACGATGTTCTTCAGAAACTGGACTGGGTGGTCGCATCGGTTCACAGCGCGATGGGCCAGGACTCGGCAACTATGACGGCGCGTATCATCAAGGCGATGAACAACCCATTCGTCTCGGCCATCGGCCACCTGTCCACGCGGCTGATCGGCGGCCGCAAGCCGGTGGATGCGGACTACGAAGCCCTGTTCAGGTCCGCCGCGGATACTGGAACGGCGCTGGAGATCAACGGGTCGTTGGAGCGTCTGGACCTCAAAGACGCCCACGTGAGCAGGGCACGAGAGCTGGGCGTACCGCTGGTCATAGACACCGACGCCCACACCACCGAGGCGTTCGGGAACCTCGATTACGGCGCGCGCCTCGCGCGGCGTGGCTGGTGCGAATCAAGGCATATCGTCAACTGCATGGACGCGGAGGAGTTTTTCTCCTGGTTGAGGCTGGACAAGAAGGACAGGACGAAAGCGCTGATTCGGCATGGATGAGTGTAGTTCCAAAACACTGAGCGACAGAGACCAGGCTATAACCCATCTCAAGACAGCCTTGGAGAAGGGTGTAGAGTGGCCTAAGGCACTCTTGGAGGCGATGGCGCTGTGGACTGCCCCGGAGGAAGTTTACGAGGGTACACGACTTGTCTACCTGATCGCGTCGGAGGCATTCGACTGGCTCACTCTGGCGGGCAGGCTGGCCTGTGAGGTGCGAGACCTCATCCCGTCTGAAGAGCTCGAGGAGATGCTGTTCTCTGGTCGCCTTCCGGCGCACGTTGCGGACGACGACTTCAAGGAGATTCTCGGCTCCGACAAGTACAGCGCCTACCTAAACTTCTTCTACGGCGTCGAAGTCGAGATGGCCCTTCAGCATGTGGTGGAGTTAGAAGTGGAAAAGCGGTTCTATGCCAGCGGCAGACAGTACGCGGCAGACCATACCGACGCTGCCTTCCAGCACATCTACCGCGCATCATGGGATGCCCTTCTCGCTGCGTATCGAGAAGACCGGGGCATATCTGGAGCTCCGGTCGCGTCTCTCACAGAGCTGAAAGGATTCACCTACTGGCTGTTCAAGCGCCGCCTCCGGGTCTCGGACAAGGCCAAGATAGCGTCGGATACGCAGAAGGGCATCGCCGCGCTCGATTCCGCGATCGATGTGCCTGAGGACATCGGCGCGCTGGTGTCCTGAACGCTCACCGCTATCTGAACAGGTCCCTGGAGCGTTCTCGCACTAGGTCTTCGTGGCGCGCCGCCGCCGGAGTGTACGGATACCCTCTTACGACCGAGACCGGCACGCCGATAGTCTTGAACTGCACCAGCTCGGCGGCGGCGGCGATCTCATCTACGACCGCGATGGTGGTAACGTGCATCTCTCTCCCCTGGGCGTCGGGGGTTCCACGGTAGTCCACCATCGGATCCATTCCGGCGATTCCGATGGCGAAGTTCACGTGCCCTTCCCGCCATGAGCGCCCGAAAGTGTCGGATATCACGACCGGAACTCTCAGTCCGGTCGCGGCGAACACCTCGTCCGCTATAGATCTAGCCGAGGCGTCAGGATCGACCGGCAGCAAGCACACCACGTCGTCTCCTGGAATGTTCGACTGGTCTATGCCAGCGTTGGCGCATACCCACCCGTGGTGAGTCTCTGCGATTATCACCCCACGCTCCGGGTCCATGCGGACTATCGACCTGCTCTCCTGG
This sequence comes from Dehalococcoidia bacterium, assembly GCA_047515825.1. Taxonomy (GTDB): domain Bacteria; phylum Chloroflexota; class Dehalococcoidia; order Lucifugimonadales; family UBA1123; genus VXRN01. The sequence goes on along the minus strand of JAKZVY010000071.1, from coordinate 6,396 downwards.
AGCACCAGCTCGATCAGCCTGGCGTCCTTGCCCGAACCCTGGGCGAAGTTCCGCGCGAAATCGGATGGCACGATCGTCGACAGTTTGACCAACCGTCCCTGGGCCTTGGATACGATCTTCTGCGTAACCACCAGGATGTCTCCGGCCTCGAGCGGCGTGCCCTGGACCGAGGCCGCCTCGACGATGGTCGGTCCTAGGCGGTCGCCCGGCTGGATCTCCGGGATACCAGTGACCCCGAATATCGAAACTGAAGGTACGTGCTGTTCCATACTTGCATCATGTCCGACGAGAGCGCGCGTGTCAACGATACAGCAGCGTCCCCGCAATCGAGACCACTGATGTGTTGGCCACGTCCGCGGGACACTGGCTGTATGCCATGCTTATGCCTGAAGCGCCCTCTACCAACTTGAGCATAAGATAGATAGGAGGCAGTCCGCAGATCCTCCTCCTGTCTGACTCGGATCGTGAGACTTCCAGGAAGGCGTCCGCGTTCCCGGAGTCGATTGCCTCCAGCGACGTCGAGTCCTCTGCAGTAAGTCTGGCTTTCGCGACCGCGTCCAGTGGCTGCCGGTCGCCGAACGCCGGGCCGACGTGCGCCAGGTCGCCCGCCGCAATGACGAGCGTCCTGCACCGGTGACTCGCCTCGCTCAGCACGTCAAGCGCCGCTGTCAACCGCGCGTCGTCCTCGGGTCTGGACTCCCCGTTGACGAACCCGTGAAATGAGCCGCACAGCACTGGGGCCACAGGCACTTTCCCGCCGCGCAAAAAGTGGTGCAGCCAGATGGCGGCAAGCTCTATCGAGTGCTCGGAGGTATGGTGCAGCTCTTCGTCGTACGCGCTCCGTCCCAGCGCGTCCTCCAGGGACGCAGCAACCTTTTGGTCGGTGGAAAGCGTGCCGTAGGGTGTCGCATAGCTCTGCCGAGTTGGGGTCAGCCGAGCGGGCCCGCCGTAGTGGTCCGTACCGAGAATTATCACCAACTCGATCTCGGACAGCTCGGCCTCCACGCGAGTCCAGAGCTCGGCGTACGTCGCGTGGCCGCGGCTGTAATCGATGTGAGGGCACACCATCCCGACCAGGTCTCCGTCGGGACGCTTCCACGACTTGTGGCCGTTCACTTCCGCGCACCATGCGTCAATCTGCGCTTCAACTGCGGACGCAGATCTCGGATAAACAGGACCCGCGTGGGACAGTGGGCGATACTCCGCGGACCTGAACTCGTTCAGGGCCCTGCGCCGCACTGGCTGATAGGCGCCGTTTTCTATCATCAGCGCCTGGTCGAGCTGTCCGATGATGTTCTGGAGGTCGTCAATCGTGAGCGATAGGCCCACCCTCAGCGCCAGCGCCGAACGTATCTCAGGGAGCGTTCTGTTGCCGTCCGTAAACGCCAGCACCGTAGCGACCGGTTCGGGCACCATGATCGTCGCGTCGGTGATGCCGAGCGGATCACGCAGATGGAGAAAGTTCTGTCCCTGATGTTGCACCCACGTCGAATCCACCATGCGCAGTCGGGGACGCTCGGGGATGTCGGAGGAGTTCATTCAGACGATCTCTGCTTGGCGGTTTCGCGTCTGTCGACCGCTCCCGCCAGCTTTGGAGTTCCAGGTTGAAAGCCAGAAGAATGCTACCACACACCCCGCAAAACAGGCGAGCCCAGGGCAATCGCATCTAAACGTTAGCTCGCCTCCGTCAATCGTCACTCCGGCGAAGGCCGGAGTCCAGAGGGGCGCGGATGGGAGGTTCTGTCAAAGCTAACTCCAAATAAGATGCGATTGCCCTGGTGGACTCAGGGCCATAACAGCCGACCGCCCGTCGTCTGTGCTACAATTCTGCCTCGGAACCCGTTGACGCGACCGAACGGAGCCTGCGCAATGCCAATTGCTAAAGACCTCAAAGTGTTCTCTGGCAACGCCCACCCCCAATTGGCTCGCGACATCTGCGCCTATCTCGGGATCCAGCCGGGGCAGATTGAAGTCTTCAAGTTCTCCAACGACAACATCTTCGTAAAGATACTCGAGAACATTCGAGAGCGGGATGTCTTCATCGTCCAGCCCTTCAGCTTTCCGGTCAGCGACAGCATCTGGGAGCTGATGATAATGCTGGATGCCGCCAAGCGTGCTTCGGCCGGGAGAATCACGGCGGTCCTGCCATACTTCGCCTACGGGCGCAGCGACAAGAAGGACCAGCCGCGCGTTCCGATTACCGCCCGGCTGCTGGCTTCTATGATCGAAGTCGCCGGAGCCGACAGAGTCTTGACGCTTGATCTTCACGCTGGGCAGATCCAGGGCTTCTTCAGCCTTCCGGTGGATGAGTTGACCGCCGTCCCGACGCTGGCCCGCCACTTCGCCAACGGCGACGACGTGGTAGTCACGGCGGCGGATGTTGGAGGCGCCAGAAGGGCGACTCACACCGCGGATATCATCGGCGCGGACATAGCTATCGTGCAGAAGAGGCGCATTGGAAACATCGAGCAGGTGGTGGCCGATCGGATCATAGGAGAGGTGCGCGGTAAGAAGGCGATCATAGTTGACGACGAGATCACCACCGGCGGGACGGTGGTGGCCGCGGCCGAAGTGCTGATTGAGCACGGGGCCAGCGAGGTCTATTGCTCGGTCACGCATGGCGTCCTGTGCAAAGACGCCCCGCTCCTGGTAGAGGACAGCCCGATTATCGAAATGGCGGTAACCGACTCGCTCCCGATCTCTGAAGAGCAGCGCGGGACCAAGACCCGCGTCATATCGGTGGCTCCCATGCTCGGCGAAGCGATTCATCGGATACACCAGGGGCTGTCCATCGGCGCCATGTTCGAGGGACGCACGCCTGGGCCCAACTTGTGAAACACTTCTCAAACTGTTAGAATCGCACCATGCCCGAAGCAACAAAACCCTCCGCCGATATTGACACACAGAGCACTGGAATCTACGCAGACATCCAGAACCTCCAGGACATCGCCAGAGATGTTCTGGAAATGTTGATCAGACGATGGCCCGAATCGATGCCCCCGCCGAGCAAGCTGAACCTCTACGTTCGCGCCGACCATGCGCATCTGTGGCTGGTCTGGGCGACACACGCGTTTCCGAGCATCAAGGTAACGGCCAAGGGCGTTCAGCACTACAGCCTCGCCGCGACCAAGAACGCCGCCGACATGGCCATAGCCGTGGACGCTATCAGCGATTTCAACCACGAGCGCGTCAGCCACGTTGCGGTTGTGAGCGACGACAGCGATTTCATCTCGCTGTATGCCAAACTGGCTGAAGAGTCGGACGGCAAGGAGCCGGCGGGTGCGGACAGGCTGACGCCCTTCATGTGGGTGCTGACAGACCGGATGGATACCAAGTCCGCCCTTCTTCAGGAGTTCTTCCCCCGGCAGTACCTCCACGTCGTTGACCGTTTCGAGCCGTTCGATGACGAGCCGGACGATGACGAGCCGGACGATGAACCCGGCGAGATGGAAGACTCGACGGAGATCAAGACAGTCGAGCGTGATGACCGTGATACGACCGCCAATGGACGCGGCCAGGGGACCAGGACGCCGCGAGAGCCGAATCTCACGGAGCGGATCGCCCTGCAGTTGATCCGCGAGATGCCGGTCGGCAAGTTCAAGAGCACCGAATGCCAGCACATCATCCGCACCAGCTTCCCCTCGCACCCGCTGTCGGCCGCCGACGGCCCCGCCTTTGGCACCATGTTCAGGCGGGACGTTCTGCCGTTCATGGAAAAGCGCGGCGTCAAAGAGATCGGCAACCAGAAGCCGAGGCAGTACGAGATGACACACGAGGCGAAGCGCTCGCTCGCCCGCTTCTAGCCTCGCCGCTGCTCTATTCCCGCCATCGCCGTGCCGAGCGGAGTCGGCCCGCCGCGGTGGTGTCCTTACTCCTGCTCCCTCAGCAGCCTGGAAAACAGCAGGTAGGGCAGTGACAGCGCGAGTCCCGCGAACCCCATCGCGGCCAATGCCCACGTGACGGACGTTGCGCCCGCGAACCAGCCCACGAGCAGGCTCGACCCGACCACAAACCCGTGACCGATACTCTGGAGGCTGGTCACTCGTCCCCTGAGCTCATCCGGCACCAGCGTCTGTGTCAGAGTTCCGGCTGTCGTTCTGAAGGCCGTCTGACTTGCTGCGAAGAGGGCGATTGCGACCAGCGCCGCCGGCAGCAACGTCGTCTGGGTGAGCGCGAGAGCAAGGACCGAGCTGGCCATCGCCGTGACGATGCACACCCGACCTCGCCTGAAGAAGAAGCCGAACGACGCGATAGTCAGCGCCATCAACAGGCCGCCGAATCCGTTGATCGCCAGCATGTATCCGCCGACATCTGCACCCCGTTGCAAAATGGTGTCGGTGAACAGAGGCAGCATGAAGATAACCGGCTGAAGAACGACGTTTGGGATCACCGTCAAAGTGATCAGCAAGAACAGCACCCTGTTGCCTGACCACACGTATCTGAATCCCTCGGCGAGGTCGCTGGCGAATCCGGCGACTCCTGAGACGGCGGGCCTTTGGCGAGCCATCGCGTACGGCGTCCGCATGGGGAGGAACGCCAGGATCATCCCCAGGTACAGGAGAGACTCTATCGTGAAGTTCCAGAAGAATCCCAGCGTCGCGACCAGGATGCCGCCTACGAACGGCCCGATTGCCCGCGTTCCCGGGATGGTGAGAACATTGGTGGCGTATGCGTTTCCCAGCATATGACTTGGAACGGTGTTTGCGATCAGCGCTTGGCGCATGGGCTGTGTTATTGAGAGGCAGACTCCGCTAACGATTGCGTAGGCGAAAACATGCCACACTTCTACAAGCTCAAAGGCCACCATGCACGCGAACCCGAACGCGAACAGCGCCATGAGCGCCTGAATCGACATAATCAGCTTTCGCCGGTCCGTCCTGTCTCCGAGCACGCCTCCGAGCGGTCCGACGATAAGACTCGGCAGCGTATTCATGCCCCCAACTCCCACGACGAGCAGAGCGGAGCCTGGGGTTCCGGCGGTCAGGTGCTGCACCAGCCAGCCGAGCGTGAGAAGCTGGAGCCAGTGCGCGGTGTTGGCGAAGAAGTTGCCGACCCAGAGAAACCGGTAGTCACGATGGGCAATCCATGCGTCGAAAGTCTGTGGACGGGGAAAGGAGACTCGTCTAAGTGTCATTAGTGCTCCGGTGATTTCCACCCCGAGTTCAGAGCGTCGTTCGAGGTCGGCGAGGCTTGTAGAGGTGTCATCTGCCCTCCGGGATTTCAGCAGCCCGCATCATACACCCATCCCCCGCCCAACCCGTAGGGGCGATTCGCGAATCGCCTCGACACATCCTCCTCCCGTGCTACCATGAGAAATGCCGTATTCCAAGAGCAGGGAAAGACCAACGTGCTGACTCCAGACACCAGATGGCCCAACTTCAGCGAACGCGACCTCGACTTTGTCGTAAGCGTCGTCGCTCCCGCCGCCACCGACTCGAATGGACTCAAGCGCCTGATCGTCGAGGACCCGAAGTTCAGGTCAGCCACGATCGGCGACGATCGCCTCTTCGACCGCGTGCTCAACGACGAAGAGGTGCTGCTGCACATTTCCCCGGCCCTCTACTTCGAGGTGATGCTCCGCCGCTCGTATCGCGAGATCGAGACCGCCGCCTACACCGAGGAGCGGGAGGGCAGGGCATCTATTCCCGTGTTCGACACCCCAGAGGTGCTGAAGTTCATGAAGCTGCCCGGCGTGGTCGAGTACCTCGCGTCGATGATGGCGTCGTTCACTCGCATCCAGAGCTACGTCGTTCCGGTCAGGGTAGGCAGGGGAATCCGCAGGCGGGTTCGGTACAGCGACATGGATGTGGACAGCCTCGTGCGATTCGCAGCCGCCGCAAGTCACGAGCAGCGTTTCGGCTACTACAAGCGGATCGCAGATGTGTGTCTATTTCTGTCCGGGGTGTTTCCCAACAGCGCGCCTCCGAAGCCGTCGGGAGGGGAGTCGGCCGGAACGGTCAGGGCATGGCGAATGCGACGTAGTATGGAGGAGTTCGAGCGCGACGGTCGGAGGTTCTACGGCCTTGCCGGCGGTCACCCGGCAGCGCGGGCACTCGAGCTATCTTCCGTGTTCGCGACACTCAAGGAGAACTTCACTTCGGCGCGGAAGCCGCTGACCTTCGTCTCGACTCGCTTCCTCCACGCGCGCGGGCGCGAACTGTTCGGCATGGCTGCGAGTTGAGGCGCAGTGGACGCGAGTTGGGCAGAGGACGGCTCTCGGGATAGGCCACTGGTGCCCAGGAAGTGCAACGCAATTGAACCTAGCTACGTTTGGGGTTGGTGGTAAAATCTGTCTATTTACCACCACGCGCAAGACCGCGTGACGGGAAGCGCACCCTAGACCGTCACGGTCTCTCGTAGACAAGCCGATGGGTAGGTCGTGACCAGGCATTACGG